>JBDSTW010000034.1:0-7800 GCA_039928055.1 Gammaproteobacteria bacterium
TATTTTAAATATTCAACGCTAAGGCGCAAAGACGCCAAGGAATTTCCTGTTTTTGCCATTCTGAGGGGGCATCGGCCTCCGAAGAATCTGATATTAAATCCAGATCCTTCGCTATGCTCAGGATGACAATCCTAGTAGCGGTTCTATTATTTTCTGCGTCTTCGCGTCTTTGCGTTGGATTTTTATTTACAGCGTCTTTGCTTTTTCGACCGCTTCGTCGATAGTGCCGACCATATAAAACGCCTGCTCCGGCAGGTGGTCGTACTCGCCGCTCACAATGCCCTTGAAGCCGCGGATGGTATCTTTCAGCGACACGTATTTACCGGGGCTGCCGGTGAACACCTCGGCGACGAAGAACGGCTGCGACAGGAAGCGCTGAATCTTGCGCGCGCGCGACACGGTGAGCTTGTCATCTTCCGACAACTCGTCCATACCCAGGATCGCGATAATATCTTTTAATTCCTTATAACGCTGCAGGGTGCCCTGCACAGCGCGCGTGGTGTCGTAATGATCCTGCCCGATGACCAGCGGATCGAGCTGGCGGCTGGTGGAATCGAGCGGGTCCACCGCGGGGTAGATACCCAGCTCGGCGATCTGGCGCGACAACACCACGGTGGCATCCAGGTGCGCGAAGGTCGTCGCCGGTGACGGGTCGGTCAAGTCGTCGGCGGGCACATACACGGCCTGGATGGAGGTGATCGAGCCGGTCTTGGTGGAGGTAATGCGCTCTTGCAGCGCGCCCATCTCGGCGGCCAGCGTCGGCTGGTAGCCCACGGCGGAGGGCATACGGCCCAGCAACGCGGACACCTCGGTGCCGGCCAGGGTGTAACGGTAAATATTGTCGATGAACAGCAGCACGTCGCGGCCTTCGTCGCGGAAGAACTCGGCCATGGTCAGGCCGGTGAGCGCTACGCGCAGACGGTTGCCGGGCGGCTCGTTCATCTGGCCGTAGACCAGCGACACTTTATCCAACACGCCGCCTTCGGTCATTTCGTGATAGAAGTCGTTGCCCTCACGGGTACGCTCGCCCACGCCCGCGAACACCGAGTAGCCGGAGTGTTCCATAGCGATGTTGCGGATCAACTCCATCATGTTCACGGTCTTGCCCACGCCGGCGCCGCCGAACAGGCCGACCTTACCGCCCTTGGCGAACGGACAAATCAGATCGATAACCTTGATGCCGGTTTCAAGCAGTTCCGTGCTGGCCGCCAAGTCTACATAGGCCGGGGCCTTGCGGTGAATAGCCCAGCGTACCTTTTCATTGATCGGGCCTTTTTCATCGATCGGCGTGCCGAGCACGTCCATGATGCGGCCGAGGGTTTCTTTACCGACCGGCACCGAGATCGGCTCGCCGGTGTTTTCCACCGCGACACCGCGACGCAGACCGTCAGTCGAGCCCATGGCGATGGTACGCACCACGCCGTCACCCAGCTGCTGCTGCACCTCGAAGGTCAGCCTGGATTCTTTCGCTATCAGCGCATCGTATACTTTCGGCATGGCCTCGCGCGGAAACTCCACGTCCACCACGGCGCCGATGATCTGAACGACTTTTCCGGTACTCATATCCATACCAACTTCCTCATTTAAATTCATGTAGGTTGGGTCAAGGAGCGCAGCGACGGACCCAACGTTCTAAACTGCCCCCTCACCCCATCCCTCTCCCAAGGGGAGAGGGGGTGTTTGTTTCCTTCTCCCGGCGGGAGAAAGGTCGATTTACACTGCCGCCGCGCCGGCCACAATCTCCGATAGCTCTTGCGTGATCGAGGCCTGGCGGGCCTTGTTATAGGCAAGCTGCAATTCCTCGATGATATTGCCGGCGTTATCCGAGGCACTCTTCATCGCGACCATGCGCGCCGCCTGCTCGGAGGCGATATTTTCCAACACGCCTTGATATACCAGCGACTCGATGTAACGGGTGAGCAATTGATCGAGTACTTCTTTGGCCTCGGGCTCGTAAATATAATCCCAGTGGTGCTTCATCTCCGGGTTCTCTTCCGAGATAAGCGGCAGCATCTGCTGCACCTGCGGACGTTGCGTCATGGTGTTCACGAATTCGTTGTAGACCACGAACAGGCGATCGATCTTACCGTCGTTGTAGGCGTCCAGCATCACCTTCACGGTGCCGATCAGCGATATCAGCGCGGGAGAATCACCCAGGTGCGCCACCTGCGCGACGATATTGCCGCCCATGCGCTTGAAAAACGCCGCGCCCTTGGCGCCGACGGTACAGACATCGATGCCGGCACCCTGACTATCCAATTCGCGCATGGCCAGCACGGTGGACTTGAACAAATTGCTGTTTAAGCCGCCCGCCAACCCACGGTCGGAAGAAATGATAATAAAGCCGGCGCGCTTAATCGCGCGGTCTTGCAGATACGGGTGCTTATACTCCGGATGGGCATTCGCCAGGTGGCCGATTACGTTGCGAATCTTCGCGGCATACGGGCGCGCGGCGCGCACGCGCTCCTGCGCCTTGCGCATCTTGCTGGTCGCGACCATTTCCATGGCACGCGTGATCTTCTGCGTGCTCTTGATGCTCTTGATCTTGGTACGGATTTCTTTGCCGCTGGCCATAATTAACTTTTACTCACTTTGCGAGAAACAAGAAGTTTGGCTTTAGACGAGGCGCGGCGATGTCGAGTAGCGCAGCATACATTGGAGTATGTGAGCAACACAGACGAGCTGCAACAAGGTATAAAGTCAAAATCCGCCGTTTCTCCTACCAAACGTTGCTCGATTTAAACTTGCTCAGTGCCTCGCGCAATCCACTCTCGATATCCGCGCCGTAATCACCCGTGGTGTTGATCTTATCCATCAAATCCGCGTGGTTGGATTTCATATAAGTGTGCAAGGCATGTTCGAAGCCCTGAATCTTGGCCACTTCGACGTCGTCCAGGAAACCCTGGTTGGCGGCAAATAAGGACGCCGCCATCTCCGCCACGCTCATCGGCGAGTATTGCTTCTGCTTCATCAACTCGGTGACGCGCTGACCGCGCTCGATCTGCTTGCGCGTGGTCTCGTCGAGGTCGGAGGCGAACTGCGCGAAGGCCGCCAACTCGCGGTATTGCGCAAGGTCAAGACGCACACCGCCGCCGAGTTTCTTGACGATCTTGGTCTGCGCCGCGCCGCCCACGCGCGACACGGACAGACCGGCGTTGATGGCGGGCCGGATACCGGCGTTGAACAAATCGGTTTCGAGAAATATCTGGCCGTCGGTGATCGAGATCACGTTGGTGGGCACGAAGGCCGATACGTCACCGGCCTGCGTTTCAATGATGGGTAGGCCCGTGAGCGAGCCGGTCTTGCCTTTCACCTTGCCGTTGGTGATCTTCTCCACATAGTCGGCGTTCACGCGCGCGGAACGCTCCAGCAGACGCGAGTGCAGATAGAACACATCGCCCGGATACGCCTCGCGGCCCGGCGGGCGGCGCAGCAACAACGACACCTGGCGGTAGGCCCAGGCCTGCTTGGTGAGATCGTCATACACGATGAGCGCGTCTTCGCCGATGTCGCGGAAGTATTCGCCCATCGAGCAGCCGGAGTAAGGCGCGATGAACTGCATCGCGGCGGAATCCGACGCGGTGGCGGTCACCACGATGGTGTGCGCCAGTGCGCCGTGCTCTTCGAGTTTGCGCACCACGGCGGCCACCGATGAGGCCTTCTGGCCGATGGCGACGTAGACGCATTTCACGCCGGTGCCCTTCTGATTGATGATCGCGTCCACCGCCACGGCGGTCTTGCCGGTTTGACGGTCGCCGATGATCAACTCACGCTGGCCGCGCCCGATCGGCACCATCGCATCGATGGCTTTCAGGCCGGTCTGCACCGGCTGATTCACCGATTGGCGCGCGATAACGCCCGGCGCCACTTTTTCAATCGGCGAACTCAGGGTGGTGTTGATCGCACCCTTGCCGTCAATGGGGTTGCCCAGCGCGTCGACTACGCGTCCGAGTAGCGCCTCGCCGACCGGCACCTCCAGGATGCGGCCCGTGCATTTAACGCTGTCGCCTTCGGTGATGTGCTCGTAAGAGCCCAGGATCACCGCGCCGACCGAGTCACGCTCCAGGTTGAGCGCCATGCCGTAGGTGTTGCCGGGGAATTCCAACATTTCGCCCTGCATGGCATCGGCCAGGCCGTGCACACGCACGATGCCGTCGGTGATGCTGACCACGCTGCCCTCGGTGCGCGCCTGCGTCACGATCTCAAAATTTTCGATGCGCTGCCGGATTAGATTGCTAATTTCTGACGGGTTAAGTGCCATTGTACTTCCTCGATATCAAATTCTAGGGTGTGCGCCCTGCGCACAATTCAAATCTTTTTGCTAATTCGTGCGCACGGCGCACGCTACCTTGCTGCAAATATGAAACCTTTTTATCTGGCCAAGACGTTGGCCAGCCTTTCCAGTTGCCCGCGCGCCGAGCCGTCGATGACGCTATCACCGGCGCGAATCACGACGCCGCCAAGCAATTCCTTGTCCACGGTGTTTACCAAACTAATGGTGCGGCCCAAGCGCTTCTGCAAGGCAGCGGCAATCTTGCGCTGCTGCTCAGCGGTAAGCGGATAGGCAGACACCACTTGCGCCACCAATGTATTCTCGGCCTCGGCGCGCTGGGTGTCGTACAGCGCGGCAATCTCCGTCAACACATTCAGGCGGCGGTTTTCGACCAACAGCTTGATAAAATTCTGGCCTGCCGCGCTGAGCTTATCAGCCGCCCCCGGCGTAGCGCCGAAGATATCCAGAAACAAACGCACCAATTGCGGCTTGCGCACGCGCGGGTCGCCGGTCAACGATTGCATGGCGGGGTCGGCGGCAATAGCCGCCGCACGCTGCAATATCTCCGACCAGCCCTTTAAGTTGTTCTCGCTGCGCGCCAGCTCGAATACGGCCTGGGCATAAGGCCGCGCGAGAGTGGTTCTTTCTGCCATGTCCTTAAATAACCTTTAATGCAGCAGTACTAAAAATAGTGGATTTTGCCTCAAGACTAGGCACAGCGCGGCCGAGCACCGGAGCATACACGTTAGTATGTGAGGAGCGCAGGCAAGCTGTAACGACGTATTGAGGTAAAAGACGCATTTTTAGCCTAGATTTGGGCGACGAGTTGATTCAGCAAATCATCATGCGTCTTGGCATCGATCTCGCGGCTCAAGATTTTTTCGGCGCCGGCCACGGCGATGGCGGCCACCTGGCCGCGCAACTGTTCCTTGGCGCGGTTGATTTCCTGACCGATCTCGGCGTGCGCGGCGGTGACGATGCGCTGGCCCTCGGTGCGCCCGGCAGATTTAGCCTCTTCCACGATTTCAGTGGCGCGTTTTTCCGCCTGCGTCAGGATCTCGGCGGCTTGCGCCTTGGCCTTGCGCAAGGTTTCTTTGGCGCCCTTTTCGGCCAGCTCTTGCTCATGACGGCCTTTCTCCGCAGCGGCCAGGCCCTCGGCGATACGCCGCTGGCGGTCCGCCATCATCTGCGAGAGCGGCCCCCACAAGAGCTTGTTAACAAACCAGATGAGCAGAATAAAGGCAACCATCTGGCCAATCAGTGTAGCTGTGATATTCATGTGTTATCTCTTATCCATCTACGTAGGTTGGGCCAAGGAGCGAGGCGACGGGCCCAACAATGATTGACACCCTACCCTCAGGGGGGATACGCGACGCTTGATCCGGATTGTCGGATCCACTGCGCTTGATCCGACCTACATTCTGTTTCTTAGCCTGCGCCAATCGCGGCCTGGAGCGCGCCGACGAAGGGGTTGGCGAACAGGAACCACATGCCGAACGCCAGGATGATGAACGGGAACGATTCCATCAAACCGGCAAAGATGAACATATTGGTCATGAGCGCGGGGCGCATTTCCGGCTGGCGGGCGATGCCTTCCAGGGTCTTGGCGCAGATCAGGCCCCAGCCAATGGCCGAACCCAGCCCGGCGGCGGCGAGAATAACGCCAACGCCAACGGCAGTGTAGGCATAAATCATTGCGATCATATCGGGTGTCATTTTGATGCTCTCCTTAATTTAATATTTAAATTCAACTTCTCAACGCAAAGTCGCAAAGAACCGCAAATCTACTCTCCTTACCTTTGCGTCTTGGCGTTAGGTTTATGCTTAATGTTCCTGATGCGCCATGCCCAAATACACAATACTCAACACCATAAAAATAAAGGCCTGCAGCGTGATGACCAGCAAGTGGAATATCAGCCAGCCTAAGCCCAGCGCAACTTGTACTGGGAACCAGATCAGCGCGCCCAGCCCCACCAGCAGCGTGCCGCCGATCAGCGCGATGAGCAGGAACACCAGCTCGCCAGCGAACAGGTTGCCGAACAGTCGCAGACCCAGGCTGAGCGGCTTGGCCAGCTCTTCGATGGCGGTCATGACAATATTGACCGGCATCAGAAACTTGCCGAAGGGGTGGAACAGAAACATTTTTAAATAACCGACCGGCCCCTTGACCTTGATGCTGTAAAAAACGATGAGGACGAACACGGTGAGCGACATGGCGAAGGTCGTGCTCAGGTCGGTGGTCGGCACCACCTTGAAGTACTGCACGCCGAACATGCCTAATATAACGCCGGGCAAGTCCACCGGGATCATGTCCATGGCGTTCATCAGAAACACCCACAGGAAGATGGTTAAGGCCAGCGGCGCGATCAGCGGGTTGTGGCCGGGGAAGGTGTCGCGCACCTGGCCGCCGACGAAATCGAGGATACCCTCAACGGCGTTTTGAAAGCCGCCGGGTTTGTCGGGATTAAGGTTGCGCCCGAGTCGCCAGCTCACGACGATGATCAGCCCGGCGAGAAGGAAGCTGACGATAAGGGTGTCCAGATGCCAGGCCCAGAACCCCGCCGCCTTATGCGTGACGGGGTCGCAATTGCCGACACACAGATTGGTCAGGTGGTGCTGGATGTATTCAACCGTCCCCCCACCCGAGGAGCTTGCTGCTTCGCTCAAGATACCGTCCCCTATCCTTCTTAAATATTTACTGATTCACGAGCACTGATTAAATACGCCAGGTGGCTCAGGCCAAAGCCCACTATGGCGGCGAGCGGATCGAGCTTTAATACGGCAAAGCCGACACCGAATAATACCAATACCAGCAAAAATCGCTGAACTACACTAATGACGAGTATCACCATACCGCGCCGGGCGCTGTACGCGGCGATCTGTCCGGCCCGCGCCACGCCCCTGCCCAGCAGGAAGGCCATACACATATTGACGAACACGCCGTACAGGGCGGACTGCGCCTGCCACGGCCCTTGGGCCCACCAAAAGCCCAAAGCAATCAGAAAACCGATTAAGAGCTGATAAGCGATGACCTTGCGGGTGCGCGACGCGAGGGCTTTATTTAAATTATCCTGGCCCATCCGGCGCACTCAGCAGCTTATAGACCTTGAGAAGCGCGCCAACAAAACCGAGGCCGCCGAAGATGAGCAGGAATAGGGGACGCGTGTCGAGCCAAACATCCACCCCATAGCCCAGCAAGCCCCCGGCAAGCATCATCGAGGTCAGCATTGTTCCCGCCCCGATCAGCACCAGGGAGCTTCCCTTCGGCTTCTTCATGGCGCGCGCAGTATAAAGTTTAAGCTCGGGATGGTCAATGCTAAGCCGCTAAATATCCGCGCAAGCCGACGCACGCTATGGCTGCAACGGCGCGCAACTCTGCGCATCGCAACTCCAGCGCTCGCTGTCCGTGTTATCCGTCTCATTCGACTCCCAGATAGCGCCGCCCGGAGCAGATTCCGTAGGGGGATCGACCGTTATGGTCGTATCGCTCGTGAAGGCGGTTTCGTTGATAACCGCCATATACACAT
>JBDSTW010000035.1:0-2652 GCA_039928055.1 Gammaproteobacteria bacterium
TCGGCGACGCCTTGAACCTGTTGGATGAAAATCCCCTGCCGGCCGTGTTGCTGGTGCGCCCGGCGCTGAACAAGCAGGCCGCGTTGGGCTTCACGCAAGATTTAATTGCCCGTTTGCGCGCCCTGCCTGAGGTCGAGATTGCCGAGTTCGACATGCAATGGCTGCAACGCCTGTATGCCATCATGGCCGTGGCCCAGCGCGCGGTGCTGGTGCTGGGTGCCCTGCTTGGGCTTGCGGTACTGCTCATCGTGGGCAATACCATACGGCTGATGATCCATAGCCGCCGCGATGAGATCGAGATCGTGAAGCTGATCGGCGCAACCGACGCCTTTATCCAGCGTCCTTTTTTATACAGCGGTTTATGGTATGGCTTGCTGGGCGCCCTTATCGCCTGGCTGATCGTCAACCTGGCACTGTGGTTGCTGAATGCGCCTGTGCACAGGCTGGCCGCGCTGTATAACAGCCGCTTTGAATTGGCCGGGCTGAACGTCTCGGCCACGCTTTTATTGCTGGGCGCCGGGGTCTTGCTGGGACTGTTCGGATCGCTATGGGCGGTAAAACGCCACCTGGCCGCTATCGAGCCGGTCTAAAAATTGCAAGTTAGATCAAAGTCTCAGCGGTATTGTGCTCACATATCGTCGCCCCCCGTCAGTTAGGAGATAAAAACAATGAATGCGCTAGTCGAGACTCGGGAGCAGAGCAATATCATGGTAGTGGATGGCTCGGCCTTGTACCGGGCTCTAATCCCGCGCGTGTTGCGCACCGAGATGCACAACCCGAACATCACCGCCTGCGCGACCGCAAAACAGGCTCTGAACGGCCTCGAATCGGCTAATTACAGCCTGATTACCACCCCGCTCATGCTTCCCGATATGGACGGCCTGGAGTTCTGCCGGCGTATTCATCAAAGCAACAGGAACCGTTTTACACCGATCATCGTGGTGTCCGGAGATGACAATAATCGTCTGCTGCAAGAGGGCTTTGGCGCCGGCGTAACCGACTACTTCGATAAATCGTGGGGCTATGAGGAATTTGTCGAGTTCATCAAGGCCTTTACCCAGCGCAACCTGGACCTGACCGGCAAGGTGCTGTACGTGGAGGACAGCCCCACGCAGGCCATGATCGCCGGCGGCATGATGCGCAGGCACGGCCTGCAAGTCATACACGTCAGCAGCGCCGAAGAGGCCATGGAATTATTGCACCATGCGGCCCTGGAAGACCGCAAGTTCGACCTGGTGGTCACGGATTTTTTTCTCGAAGGAAAGATGACGGGCGGCGATTTATTGCACGCGATCCGGGTCAAGTACCGCTATTCCCAGCAGGAATTGCCGGTACTGGTCATCACTATCGACAACAACCAGAACAAGCAAGTGGATATATTCCGCGCGGGCGGCAACGACTTTGTCGCTAAACCCATCGTGGAAGAGATTTTCATGGCGCGCATCCGCTCCTTGCTGACGCTCAAGCAGCAACTCGTCGCGCTCTTGCGCCAGACCGAGGAGATGAAACGCCTGGCGCCGACCGATGCCCTGACCGGGTTGCATAGCAAGCGCTACCTACTCAATAACGGCGGTCGCTTCATTATCGATCCGTGCAACCAGCCGGTCTGGGCAATTATGGCAGATGTCGACCATTTCGAAGATATTAACGACAAATTAGGCCATATTAACGGAGATCGTGTTTTAGCCGCGCTAGGCAAACTGCTTTCCACGCATTTTGCGAAAGAGGCCATGGCCGTGCGCTTTGGCGGTGAAAAGTTCGCTGTTCTGTTGCCGAATTGCCCCCGGCTCATGGCCGAAGACCAGACGGAAAGTTTGCGCCGTGCCGCCGAGGAACTGCGCCCACTCGGGATACCTATCACCATCAGCTTAGGCATAGCCTCGCCCCTGGATCACCCCGGCGTGAACCTGAACCAGTTGTTGGGTCTGGCCGACAATGCCTTGTTTGCCGCTAAAAAGGCCGATCGGAATTGTGCCTTTGTCTTCGCCACCGAAGGGCCCCGGCGTCTGGGCAGCAGCGCCTCGATAGAAAGTCTTCTTTAAGCTCCTCCGAACTTCCTCCGGGTTTACCACTCATAAGTTCTGACAAGCGTTAAATGCCGCACGCTTGCAAAACCAGACACCGATCAGTATTTATCTGATCCGCGTAAATGGTAAAATGATCAAAGACATTAATTAATGGAGGGTGCATCTTAATGATTAAGGGCAACGACTTCCCCCTATTGGCCACTCCCCTGGGCAGCCTGGAGGCCTACACTGCCGCAGCCTACCGCGAACCCATGCTCACGGCCGCGCAAGAGCATAGCCTTGCCGTGCGCTTGCAGCGCGATAACGACCTGGCGGCGGCACGCCAGCTCGTCATGTCGCAACTGCGCTTCGTAATCCATATTGCGCGCGGCTACAGCGGCTATGGTTTAGCCCTGGCCGATCTGATCCAGGAGGGCAACATCGGGCTCATGAAGGCAGTCAAGCGCTTCGACCCGGAGATGAACGTGCGGCTGGTATCGTTCGCCGTGCATTGGATACGCGCCGAGATTCACGAATATATCCTGCGCAATTGGCGCATCGTCAAGATGGCCACGACCAAGGCGCAGCGCAAACTGTTTTTCAATCTGCGCAGCACCAAGAAGCGTCTCGGCTGGTTCAACCACGC
>JBDSTW010000036.1:0-21928 GCA_039928055.1 Gammaproteobacteria bacterium
ACGGCCAGGCGGCGCGGCGTGGCGAATTCAGTAACGACTGCTGAGTAATCCGCGTTATCCGCGATAAAGCCCTGCTCCTTCAACCCTTCAAATATGCCTTTAGCAAAGGCCTCGGAGAGTTTGCGCAGTGATTTTGGCGGCAGCTCTTCGGTACGCAGCTCTATTAATAAGCTATCTTGCATATCTTTCCTGCTCTGAGGTCACAGCAATCTGTCGGATCCGCTACGCTTGATCCGACCTACATAAATTTACGCTGATCCGACCTGCATAAATTATTTATTTAATAACGGAAAACCCAAGGCCTCGCGAGCCTCGTAATAACTCTGCGCCACGGCACGGCTCAGGTTGCGCACGCGGCCGATATACGCGGCGCGCTCGGTGACGGAAATAGCACCGCGCGCATCGAGCAGGTTGAATGTGTGCGAACACTTCATCACCATTTCAAAGGCGGGTAGCGTGAGCTTGTGTTCCATCAGGCGTTTGGCCTCGGATTCAAACTCGCCGAATAATTTGAACAGCCACTCGACGTTGCTGAATTCGAAATTGTATTTGGATTGCTCGACTTCGTTCTGGTGATACACGTCGCCGTAGCTGACACCCGGCGTCCATACCAGATCGTACACGCTCTCGACGCCCTGCAAGTACATGGCGAGCCGCTCCAGGCCGTAGGTGATTTCACCCAGTACCGGCGCGCACTTCAAGCCGCCGACTTCTTGAAAGTAGGTAAATTGCGTAATCTCCATACCATCGAGCCAGACCTCCCAGCCCAGGCCCCAGGCGCCCAGCGTGGGCGATTCCCAGTCGTCTTCCACGAAGCGCACGTCGTGCACACTCATATCGACACCCAAGGCACGCAGTGAATCCAGGTATAAATCCTGAATGTTAGCGGGTGACGGCTTGAGCACCACCTGATACTGATAATAGTGCTGCAAGCGGTTGGGGTTTTCGCCGTAGCGCCCGTCCTTGGGGCGGCGCGAGGGCTGCACATAAGCCGCGCGCCACGGCTCGGGGCCTATGGCGCGCAGAAACGTCGCGGGATGAAAGGTGCCCGCGCCGACTTCAAGATCGTAAGGCTGCAACAGCACGCAGCCTTGCGCGGCCCAATACTCCTGAAGAGCAAGGATCAGATTCTGAAAACCGGAGGTCGCATCCACTTTGAAGTGTTGAGATAAAGAGGTGGGCGTCAAGATAGGCCTTTCATGTTCATAAAACACAAAGTATAGCCTGCCTGACCTTGTGAAGCACAGCAACGCGCGCGAACAGCACCCACCGCCGCAAGCCACTCCACGGATAAAAAAATGAGTACGGATATTATGGTTTCTAATTGTGGTCTAAATAATGCAGATTGTTATTTGACTAAAATCGACCGGCGCTGTCATCCATAAATCCAGGAATAGAGGCCCTATGAAGACGCTTATTACCCACCCCACGGACTGTGCGCAGTGGCAGGCCCTGGTTGCAGAAGCCGAGTCGGTCGCCGCCTGTCCTTTAGTGGAGGAGATGGAAAGTTACCTGGTCTTTTTGCTGATGCGCTTTAGCCGCAAACCGGAGATAGCGGGCAATATTCTGGCCCTGGAATATTTGCAAGGGATGCTTACCCGCGGACACGACCAGCAAGGCAGGTTGCGCGATGTGGGTGATCAATGCCTGCTCTATTCCGGCCTGTTTCCGCAGCGAGCCGGGCACCGGCACGTCAGGGTGAGTTATTTTGTCGATTTGGGCCGTAGTGCCTATCAACAGCTTTCCGAGGTCATGTCGCGTAGCTACGCCGATCTGTATGCGCATCTCTCACGCGATTTTGTCGCCTTGATGGATGTGCTGCACGCGATCCGCCGGCTGGGAGGCAGCGTGCCCTGCCTTCCCCCGCTGCCCGCCTACGAGTTATGGAACGATACCGGCAGCCGCCAGGCCTATCAAACACTGCGCCAGACTACCCAGGGACAGCCTATCGCCCTGAATGAGGAAGACGGATCCTTGCATTAAAACGTTTGCCTCGCCATTATCTACGCTAAACCGCTTTCCTGCCGCGCGTAGCAGTGAACCGTCACCTTGCTGTTTGCACCTAATTAGTTCATTTTTTGCGGGATATGCACTACTAAAGTGCACCACTTTTCCCGGCTATACAAAAAGCTTAAGTAAACTAAGGATTTATAAATGGCATATTTCGTGCTAAATTTTGCCTTTTGAAACCGCTAGCGCTGTTTGTTTAAAGCCAAAATCGCTTAAGGAACCTCTGATTTATTCAGAGGCTCCTTGCGGCACAAGGATGTACCGCCATTTCTCAAATACATAAAGGCTTGAGAAATGAAGAAAATTTAAAATCACATTTTTAATTTTCGTCTCTGAAAATTCCATGGATGGAATTATTCAGAGTTATCTTAATTATCCTGGAGAGGTCCATGTCTGCTAAAGTTTTAAAGATGATGAAAGACAACAACGTCAAGTTTGTCGATTTCCGCTTCACGGATACCAAGGGTAAGGAGCAGCACATCTCGGCCCCCGCCCACACCGTGGACGCCAGCCTGTTTAAAGAAGGCAAGATGTTCGATGGCTCCTCCATCTCCGGCTGGAAGCACATCAACGAATCGGACATGATCCTGATGCCGGACGCCGACAGCGCGGTGATGGACCCGTTCATGGAAGAATCCACCCTGCTGTTGCGCTGCAACATCATCGAGCCCAACACCATGAAGGGCTACGAGCGTGACCCGCGCTCCCTGGCGCAGCGTTGCGAGGCCTATATAAAATCGACCGGCATCGCCGATACCGCTTTCTTTGGCCCCGAGCCGGAATTTTTCATCTTCGACGACGTGCGCTGGGGCGCCGACATGAGCGGCTCGTTCGTGAAGATCGACTCCGAGGAAGCGGCCTGGAACTCCGAAAAGGTATTCGAGGGCGGCAATATCGGTCACCGGCCGGGCATTAAAGGCGGCTATTTCCCGGTGCCGCCAGTGGATTCCTCGCAAGACTTGCGCTCCGCCATGTGCCTGGCGCTGGAAGAGATGGGCCTGATCGTTGAGGCGCACCACCACGAGGTCGCCACCGCTAACCAGAATGAGATCGCCACTAAATTCAACACCCTCACGCGCAAGGCCGACGAGATCCAAATCTTGAAGTACGTAGTGATGAACGTCGCCCATGCCTACGGCAAGACCGTGACCTTCATGCCCAAGCCGCTGGTCGGCGACAACGGCTCCGGCATGCACGTCCACCAGTCGCTGGCCAAGGCCGGCAAGAACCTGTTCACGGGCAATAAATACGGCGGCTTATCCGAACTGGCGCTCTACTACATCGGCGGCATCATCAAGCACGCACGCGCGCTGAACGCCTTCTGCAACCCCGGCACCAATAGCTACAAGCGCCTGGTGCCCGGCTTCGAGGCCCCGGTAATGCTGGCCTACTCGGCGCGCAACCGTTCCGCGTCGATCCGTATTCCGTATGTCGCCAATCCCAAGGGCCGCCGCATTGAGGTACGCTTCCCGGATCCTTCCGCCAACCCTTACCTGGCCTTCTCCGCGATGGTCATGGCTGGTCTCGACGGCATCCAAAACAAGATTCACCCCGGCGACTCCATGGACAAAGACCTCTACGACCTGCCGCCCGAGGAAGAGAAGAAAATACCGAAGGTCTGCCATTCCCTGGACATGGCCCTGGAGCACCTGGACAAAGACCGTAAGTTCCTCACCGCCGGCGGCGTGTTCACCAACGACGTGATCGACGCCTACATCGACCTCAAGATGCAGGAAGTCACGCGCCTGCGCATGACCAGCCACCCGGTCGAGTACGATATGTACTACAGCCTGTAATTACTACGTCGTAAACGCTGTAACCGAACGCCTCCGCAAGGGGGCGTTCTTTTTTGGGCCGCGCAGTGCAGAGTAGTGGCTCCGTTTGAAAATTTTTGCTGTCACCCTGAGCGATAGCGAAGGGTCTGATTTCGGTAGCCAATGGCTGTGCAAGAAGATCCTTCGCTGCGCTCAGGATGACAAGAATCAATCGGAGCCACTACCCTCTGCCCTACCACTACCCAGTGCATAGTTGTCTTGGCGAGCGTTCTTATCTATGCTAGGGCCATGAAAAATTCGCATGTTTGGCTCATCGGAATTTTGCTGGCCGTGAGTACGCCTGCCACGGTACTTGGCAAGATATATAAATCGATAAACCCTGACGGAAGCATTGCGTATTCCGATCAGCCGCGCAAGGACGCCACGGTGGTCGATCTGCTTCCTGAACCGCCACCGCCGCCCGCTAAAGCACCTGTCGCACCACCGGCCGCAGCCGCACCGGCACCCACGGGCACACCCCCGGCACCCGGCGCCACTGCGGAGCAGCCGGCATTTACCGGGTATACCTCGTTCGCCATCCTGACACCGGAGAACGACTCTACCGTGCGCGAAAACAGCGGTTCCGTAGCCGTCATCCTGTCCATCGAGCCGGTTTTATACACGGAGGGCGGGCATAAAATCTCCCTGCTCATGGATGGTAAGCCTGTGTTAGAGGGTCTTACCGCCCCGCAGATTCAACTGGCCAATGTCGACCGTGGCACCCACACCATCGAGGCCCAGGTTTTCGACGGCACCGGGGCGCTGCTCGCCACCTCAAACCCGGTAACCTTTCACCTCAAACGTATCTCGACCTTGATGCTTAAAGAAAGTCCCCTGCTCGCCCCCCACTCGTCCGCACCCGCCCCCATGCTCTTTCCCCGCGCACCGCAAGCACCATTTTAGTGCGTTCTACCGCCGTCTCGTTTATTCTTATTCAAATTCTTTATTTGTAAATCGGGCAATCCCGGTTTATGCATTTGCATCCCATTGATTATTAAGAAGTTTAAAACAGCAATAAAACGGGGCTGTACCGTAATTGGTTCTGGTTTGGTTCTTGCTATCAGCTAAAGGCAATGTCAGCGACCCGCATCTATCAGTCGATTATTGAAAACATCAACACCGCCGTTTTGATGTTCGATTCCGCCTTGCGGCTGAGTTACCTCAATCCCGCGGCGGAGATGCTGTTTGCCGTGAGTGCCCGCCAGGTGCGGGGCATGGAGGCCGCCGAACTCATGCCCGAGGCGGGCAATTTTGTGGGGGCACTCAAACGCTCCCTGCAGAGTCAGCACCCGTTTACCGAACGCGAGTTGCAATTGCGCGTGGCGGATAACACGGTCACCGTGGACAGTACGGCGACGCCCCTGGGCAGCCACAAAATACTGGTTGAATTTTTGCAGGTAGATCGGCACCGGCGCATCACGCGCGAAGAAACCTTGCTCGCCCAATATCAGGCCAATCGCGCAATATTACGCGGCCTCGCGCACGAAATTAACAACCCCCTGGGCGGCTTGCGCGGCGCGGCGCAATTGCTGGAAGGCGAACTTTCCGACAAGGCGCTCAAGGAATACACCAAGGTGATCATCAGCGAGGCCGACCGGCTGCGCAACCTGCTCAGCCGCATGCTCGGCCCCAATGCCTTGCCGCAGAAACAGGACACCAATATCCATCAAGTGCTGGAGCGCGTGCGCAGCGTGGTACTGGCGGAAATTCCCAAGGGGGTGCGCATTGCGCGCGATTACGACCCCAGCATCCCTGAATTTCATGCGGACTCGGAACAGCTCATTCAGGCCGTACTCAATATCGTGCGCAACGCCACGCAGGCCGTGGAGCAGGCCGGCCATATCACCCTGCGCACGCGCATCATGCGGCAATTCAATATCGGCCAGCGCTATCACAAACTCGTGGCGCGCATTGATATTATCGACGATGGGCCGGGAATTCCTGCCGACCTGATTGAAAATATTTTTTACCCCATGGTCACCGGGCGCGCCGATGGGACAGGCCTTGGATTATCCATTGCGCAGACACTGGTCAATCAGCACGGCGGCCTGATCGAGTGCGCGAGCAGTCCGGGCCGCACCGTATTTACCTTGCTCTTACCTATCGAAAACGGAGTTTACGATGGCTGAAATGCCACATATCTGGATTATTGATGACGACCGCTCAATCCGCTGGGTGCTGGAAAAGGCGCTGCAAAAGGCCGCTATGAAAGTTACCAGCTTCGATAGTGCGACCGGCGTATTGAAGGGGCTGGGGCGTGAGCAGCCCGATGCCGTCATTACCGACATCCGCATGCCCGGCCTGAACGGACTGGAGTTGCTGGGCCAGCTCAATACCCAATATCCGCAGTTGCCGGTCATCATCATGACCGCGCACTCCGACCTGGACAGTACCGTGGCGGCGTATCAGGGCGGGGCGTTTGAATATCTACCCAAACCGTTTGATGTGGATGAGGCGGTCAACCTGGTGCGCCGCGCTATCGATCACCGCCGCCTGCATACGCCACACTTTACCGACCCCGCCGAGAAGATACCCGAGATCATCGGCGCGGCCGCCTCCATGCAAGAAGTTTTTCGTGCCATCGGCCGCCTGGCGCGCTCGCACATCACGGTACTCATCAACGGCGAATCGGGCACCGGCAAGGAACTCGTCGCGCAGGCCCTGCACCGGCACAGCCCGCGTGCGGACAAGGCCTTCATCGCCCTGAACATGGCGGCCATCCCGCGCGACCTGTTGGAATCGGAATTATTCGGACACGAGCGCGGCGCCTTCACCGGCGCACAAACGCAGCGCCGTGGCCGCTTCGAGCAAGCCGACGGCGGTACCTTGTTCCTGGATGAAATCGGCGATATGCCGGCGGAACTACAGACGCGCCTGTTGCGGGTGCTGGCCGACGGTGAGTTTTATCGCGTGGGCGGGCACAGCCCGATCAAGGTCGACGTGCGCATTATCGCTGCCACGCATCAGAATCTGGAGCAACGCGTGCAGAGCGGTAATTTTCGCGAAGACCTGTTTCATCGTCTCAATGTGATACGCATTCATATCCCGCCGCTGCGCCAGCGCCGCGATGACATCCCCACGCTCATGCGTCATTTTCTGGTACAGGCCGCCGCTGAATTGAAGGTTGCGCCTAAAGTTTTACAGCCCGATGCAGAGGCCTATCTCAGCAGTCTGAATTGGCCGGGCAATGTCCGGCAACTGGAAAACACCTGCCGCTGGCTCACCGTAATGACGATCGGCGAGACGATCCTGCTGGCCGACTTGCCCGCTGAACTGCAAGCTCAACCACCGCTCCCTGCGGATAACGGTGACTGGGAGATTTCGCTACGCCGTTGGGCAGAACAACGTCTGGTGCGCGGCGATACCGATTTGCTCGGTCAAGCAACGCCCAGCTTCGAGCGCATCATGATCGAAGCCGCGCTCAGCCACTCGGGCGGACGCCGCCAGGATGCGGCAAAATTATTGGGCTGGGGACGCAATACCTTGACGCGCAAGATTCAGGAGCTAGGCCTGACGGAACCTGATCTATAATTAGCACTCTTACTTAACGTAGGTTGCGGCCAGGCTGAGCGCATCATCACAAACAGGAGACGGGACATGTTTAAGCGGCTGGTCATTTTACGTCTGATCAATATCCTATTGGCGCTCAGCCCCGTACCGGGCATCACCTCCGCTTTAGCGGAACAAGCCGCCACGGATAAGCAAGGCGGTATTACGATTTCGCCTGATGTCGCAGCGTTAATCGAACAAGCCGAGGCGGGCGATGGCGATGCGGCCAATACCCTGGGTTTTCAGTATGGTAACGGCTTAAGCGTGATGCAAAACGATGCCGAGGCGCTAAAGTGGTATCGCAAGGCCGTCGAGCTCGGTAGCGTCGAAGCGGAATATAATCTTGGCACCGCTTACAAAAATGGCTACGGGGTGCCGCTGGATGAAGGCGAGGCGGCAAAGTGGTATCGCAAAGCCGCCGAACACGGCAATGCCGATGCGCAAAATAGCCTGGCGCACATGTATGAGCAAGGCCATGGCGTGCCGCAGGATTACGCCGAGGCGGCAAAGTGGTATCGCAAGGCCGCCGCTCAAGGATTAAGCGTGGCTGAAGAAAGCGTGCAGCGTTTAATCGATAAAAAACTTGTGAAAGACTAAATAACGGCTATAGCAATTATTGTTTTTGCACCGCTACGTTTTGTTTTTCGCCCTGCTCCTTTACAAGCTCAAAATAAGTCGTAGGCCCGTGGCTTAAACTGCCGGTATCGAGCGTAAAACTCAGACCACCTGCCACTGCTTCGGTCGGAATAGCATCCATGCGCATTCCGTTAAGCGCGGTCGAGTAAAGGCGCAGCCCTTGCGGCGCATTATGTTGCAGGGTTAGCGTGATACGCGCAGTAAGTATTCGTATCGGCGGCGTACCTAAGTCGTGCAGCATGCTCCTGCCGTTCGAAAAACGCATATCCGAATTCAGCGCATCCGTTGCCACGATAAGCAGGATGCGTTCGCTATCGGCCAAGCGCCGTCCATCGACCGCGGACACGGCGATTAATGCCGGGCTGCTGGCGGATTCGACTTTCACTTGTTGCAAGGTCAGCGGCAAACCTTGATCGAATACTGCCGCCTCCGTATTGGGCGTGATAACGCTCATGCGTCTTGCGCGGGTTTCCAGGGTTATCTCTCCCGTATCACTTTGATAAATACCGGATGCGGAATCCGTGCGGTTTTGCTTCGGCAGGATACCGGCCGCGCGCAATTCATCAATACGTTCAGTCCAGAATGGCGACTTTTCATTATCGAACTTCGCGGCAATTTTATCGGCGTTACTTTTCAGATAGCCGGATGACTCCGGGTCCAGAGCGAAGGCAAGACCGGTTTTTTTATGTGCAATCTTTTTCGACGCAGCGGAATTCCAGCGCAGCCCCAGGCCGGTGACCAAGCCAATGGAGCTGAGATCGTCCGGCATCGGCCTCCCGCGTCCTCCGCCTTCGGCATATACCGATTGCGTCGCCAAATCTATGACGACACCGGACTGCGCCTGCCTTACATCGGCGCGCCGAAATAACAATGCAGCGAGCGTCTCGCCTGCGCGTGCGACCGGATCCATACCGATGCCGAACGGATTAATCAAAGTATGCCTCTGAAATTCAGATGTTCCGTATTCCAACTCGACCGGATTGGCAAAGCGTGCGATGCCGTCCCATCCTTGTAATGCCGCGTAAGCCGGGATCACGATTCCCGCCTCACGGCGCCACGGACTCCAAAATGGATGATCGTATTCATCGATAAAAAACGGTTTGCCTGCGTAGCGCGATGATGCAAAGTCTCGTGCGTAGGGAACAATCTCTTCGATAGAGCTAATTCCCTTCTCCTCACTGCCCGGCTGGATAAACCGGGAGGGATGATCATAGTAGCCATGCTGCGTCACCAGCTTGAGGTCCTGCCCGATGGTGCGCGAGTAAACGCTGACCCCATTGTTATAATTCGTTACCAGTCCTTTATAGCCTTGCTTCCTCAGAAAACCCGTCGTCCAGTGCAGCGTAGAGCGTTCCAGGTCGGAAAAAAATCTGAGCAGATCGGTAACGCGCGGAGAGATCTCACCCTCGTCCGGAAGCATGATATCGCCTATGGAACTTACCTCGACATTAGGCCATGCCGCTCGTAGCGCGGCGCTGCTCTTGTATTTTTTTCGCAGCCATTTCTGAAAAGGTTTCCGTAATTCTTCCTGATAGCCGTAGCGCGTTAAATATTCCAGCCCGGACTCATTCATAACGGTAATCATGGCCAGCGCCGGATCGGCCAAAATACGCTGCTTCGTGTAGGGATTTGTTTTCCCCAATAGCGTCACGACCATCTTTTTCCAGTGGTCTTGCGCGGCAGGCTTTATATGCAACTCCAAACGGAGATTGCGCTTTGCGCCGGAGGGGGGCGCATTTGTTTGGGCATACACACCGTTCTCGGATGTTGCCGCATCCAGCATCCAATAAATCCCCTGCTGTTTTAACGCGGACAATAAATAATAAAAGCGATCCAGGGCCTGCGGATCATAATCGAAATCCTTGCTGCGGCCTTCCATCAAGGCCTCGTCTATATAATGGAATCTCACCAGGTTATAGCCGTGCATGCGCAGTTGCCCGGCAAGTTCATCCGCCGCTCGATGATCGGGCAAGGGGCCGTGCGGACCGCCAAATAAAAGTGTCGCGCCCAGAAGGCGCAGGCGCGGCTCCTTGCCTTGCCTCAAAGCAAGATGGCCCTGGCCATCGACGCCCAGAGGAACTACCACAGGCCGTGCATCGGTTCCAAACTGCCGGGAAAAATCCAGCACGCTGCCGGGCGCAATTTTAAGGTCTGTATCTTTAACTTCAGCCCACGCAGAGGTATCGGCCGCTGGGCTGCTGATTTGAAAACCGGCAAGGAGAATCAGGCCCAACAGGAGAAGGGTGAATCGAAAAAACGGCATCGCGCTGTTACTCAAGGATAAATCCATCGGTATGACTACATCACGGCTCAGCTTCGTATGTTCTTACCACACAAAAAGTTTTCTGCCGATAAAGCGGTTGAGCAAGTCCCTCTCGGCAGGTTTAAAGGGTTTCCAGAAATAGGCAAGCACCAAAAATGTCGTTGTTGCGATCACCAAGGAAAGTAACGAACCGGGGATGCCCGGGATCCAGCGCAAGGCCAGGCTCCCTGCCAATCCGGAAAGGACTGCTAATATGAGAATGCGCGCAATCCCATTCCAATCCGGTTTATAGGGGTAATTTTTCGAGCGGATCTTTACGGCCAGATATATATTTTTAAACCCGCTCAAAAACAACAGGCCAATCAGCAGGCCGGGCAGGCCATAAATTATCATGGCCGCGACCTGAGCAAGAGCAAAGAGGGCGCCCCAGGCATTGCAGGTGAATAATAGCCAGCTTTCCTCGATTGCGTTAACAATAAGCTGCAACACAAGGAATTGGCTGTATAGCATCATGGCGACTATGAATCCTGATAGCAACCAAACGGTATCGAGGTATTTGCCGCCGGTGATCAGTCCGACAAGCGGGGTACCGCAGAGCAGCAGCCAGACTGCCGCAGGGGCCAGTATAAAGAGGTTACATTTTAATACGATCGAGCCCAACTGATTTAAAACTGCAAAATCACGACGTTCGGTGTAGCGCGCCATAAACGCGGGCTCGATCAAACCCAGCAATAGGACGGCCGGAAGATACTGACGAAATGCGCCGGTAATTGCATAGGCGAAGCCCAATGCCGCCGTTTGAGTAATACCAAGATAGTAAGCGCTGACTAATTTTATCGTGCCTTCACTTAACACGATGTTGATTAAACTCGGCAGATAATTATGCAGGCCGAAACGCCACAGCCGCTCGCGCGGTAAATCCAGTTGCGTTGGCGGATGCTCGGCCCTGGCAAACTCCATTAGATGCTGCTGCAATTTAATCAATAAATAAAATGCGCAGAGCCCGACGGTCAGGGCTTGAATCCAGATAACATACCCCAGCGGCAGGGCCTGTAACGACCCGAGCACTATGAGCATGGCCGCGAGTTTTACAAACCATTCCAAGGCCATACCGTGTGTGACATCACGCTGCTGGAGAAACGCTTGCAAGGTACGCGCAAGATGTACCGAGACTATCGATAATACGACATAAAGGGCGAACGGCCAGATAATGTCCGCACCTTCATCGATGGATAATAGCGAGGCGATCCAATCCGGCGCCAATAAAACCGGAATAAGCGCTATCAGAATAAAGATAACGCGCAGCCCCAGAAGCTTCCAGCAGAGCTTGGTGAGCCGAGACTCGACATTGGCCATGCGCAGCATGGGCAAGAATTTCGGCAAGATACGGTCAAGGCCACCGTCGCTGATGATACCCAGGGTCACCAGCAATCCGGCGAGCGCGGTGTAGGCGCCATAGGTTTCGACCGGCAGGAAGCGGACCAGGAGCAGGGCAACGGCGAACGAACCGATCGCCACCATGCCGCGGCCGAACAGATAATGCCACATGCTCCTGCGAATCTTGCTGCCGCTATAATGTTGCACAGGCGGCTCCGACGGACCCTCATCTGGAACGGGGACATCCTCTGCCGCCACTTCGGGAGCTGTATTCAATTTATTAATGGCGTTATATTTACCGGAAGGCATGGTGTTGGGCGGTGGCATCAATTACGTCTTCTAGGTTCCAGTTTTGTATATGCGGGCCTAAACCTCGACACAACCTTTAAAGGCCCATTGAACCGCCTTGTAAAAAGTCACGGGCGGGTCCAATAATTTTTTACTGGTTTCATGCGCTCCACTGCGTAACCTGGAATAGAGTTCGGCGTCATCCAGAACCGCGCCTATTTTATTTTGGAGATCATCGATAGAGTCCGGCCTGAATAAAAGGCCGTTGACCTCATGCTGCACAAGATAGGGAAACGGGCCGAAATCCGGGGCTATTACCGGGACTTTCATCGCCAGTCCTTCCATCGTCGCCATGCAGCGCCCTTCGGGGAAAATACTCTTGGTAGGCGTAACGACTACGTAGCTTTGGCGGATAATTCCCGCCAATTTCTCATGCGACAGCAGGCCCAGGCAAAGGACTTGCCTTCCCAGGCCCAGACTTTGAATCTTGTTTTTTAGCTCGGGCAAATCAGGTCCATCGCCTATGTATACAAGCCGTAGTTCATGATCTGCGGCAAGCCGGGCCGCGCAGGCCGTGAGCAGATCCAAAATGCCCTTGCTGTATTCCATCCGGCCCAGGAAGGTAATCGTTTTATACTTTTTCTGCCCGCTTAGCTCGTCCATTTCCTGTAGATTCTCGAGCTGTTCCCACATATCCCTGAATCCGCAGTCAAACTCAGTAATCGCGGCCGCCTGAACGCCGATGTCCAGCAATTGCTGTTTCAAAAAAGGTCCATGGCAGATCACTTTGCTAATGCGCCTCAGGATGAATTTATCAAGCTGGGTTGCCGGCCGCTTGTACCAAGGCAAGTCACTGTAATCGAGGCGATTGTGAAGCGAGTGAACAAGGGGGATTGAAAACGCACGCGCATGGATAAAACAGGCCCAGAGCGAGAACCCCAGGGTTCCGCACAATATGCGGTCAGGTTTGAATTTGAATAAACGTAAAAGTATTTTGAAAAAGGCAAAGACCCGGACCAGCGCCGTACCGTAGGGATGAAGAAAAGTCGTTCTTCCGCGGAAAACCCATGCGTCGATATTGCCCAGGCTGTAATGAGCATTGCGCACACTATTTGAGATCAGCAGTAGCGGCTGACGGCCCGCGTTAAACAGGAACTCCGCCAGAAAGGCGTTTGGGCCGCCGGACGGAACCTTGACTTGGTTTTCTCCGATAGCCAGCAACTGGTTAATTACGTCGCCGTTTTTTACATAGGCATGGCGCATCTCCGCACCGCTATTTTTTGGGTAAATCGTCTGGCCCATGGTGTATCATCCTTGATTATTTAATGCCTTACTTTTCATTGAGCATGAATTATCAATCATGCGCTTGCGGCAGTTAGCCCGGCTTGGCCTATTATACTCGTTACCTTTTTGCCGCGCGCAAGCTCAGACCCGTCATTTCCGCATTTTGAAGGCTTGCTTCGTGCACCACCCTGCTGTGAATTATATCGTCAGGCCTGGTCTGCTTGCGCATGAATCCGCGCAGTGTACCCATCGCAAATACATTCCAGTCAACTATCGAATACAAGCCCAGCGAAATACTTTTCTTGCGTAAGATCATGGCCACAGCAATGATAATAATCAGCGCGGTAACAGCCGCCAGAGACAGCAGGGAGTAGGGTGCCACCAGAAGGCAAACCAATAACAACAGCCATCCGGCGATTACGCCCAGGAATACGCGGAATTCTTTTATAACGCGCAATAGATAGGGCTTGCCTAATGCAGAGCGCAGAAATTCACCGGGGCCTTGTACGTAATTGCTGCGAAAGCGCAGCCTGAGCAGGCGCAATAGCGGCACGGCATGGCCGTAGTGTTTGATGGCGACAAGCGGGAGACGCAGCAAGCGCCAGCCTTTGCCCTGAAGACGCAAGGCCAGTTCCAACTCTTCGAAGGAGTGCAGATTGCGGTTGGAAAAATATCCAACACCCTCAAGCGCTGCGCGCCGATACAGTCCGCCCATATTCAGGCGATCGACCTCTCCGGCGCGCATGTGGGCAATCGTACTGTTCTGGCGCAACTGAAAGACCAGATTTGCTACGTTCTTTTCCTCGACGATGCCGCCCACGCCGGCAACATCGGGACGATCTTCCAGGCAAGCCAGTGCGTGCTGAATAAATTCAGGATCGAGCTCCATATCACCATCCATGAGATAGACGTATGCACCCCGCGAAAACTGAAATCCGAGCTGAGGACCTATACCACAACTGCGATCCATGGCATTCATCAGCTGCACGATTGTAATCGGGTAGCGCGCGGCGATCTCCACAGTGCGATCGGTCGATAGCGAATCGGCCAGGATGACCTCGGCGTCAATCCCCCGGGTCGCAGCCAGCGCCGAAATAACAGCGGCCTCTATTTTATCCTGCTCGTTAAGTGCCTTGATAATGATGCTTAGCGTGCGGTCAGGCAGCGGTTTTTGCTTATTGCCACCGCTAACGTAATTTGATGTCTCCCCGTTTCCTTCCATCTTTTTATTGCCCGTTTAAATAGCTGAAAAACTAAATGGCAAACCCCTCTTTGCGACACCTTGCCCTACCTTACGGCCGCGCCCGTGAGCTTGCTCTCAGAGTCCGTCGGTCCATCCTGATTTTTCAGCCATGCCAGCAAGCCCAACACCGTCATTAACATAAACATCATGGGCGCGGCATAAGGAATATCCGACCGGTATAAAATGGAAATCAGGAAAATCGGAATAACTGCGCGTAACCCATGCGCCAGCGCCCTTTGCCACGCCTCAAGACGGACGGAACGAGACAAACGCCGGGCCGTCCGGTAGGCGCTGATGAACAAGACGGCTACGGCTAAGGCACCAATCAGGCCGGTATCCCAGAGGATTACCGCCAAGCCGGTAAGGTCGATGGAGCGCGGCGCATATTGGGCCGCTATGTGTCCTACGCCCATACCGCGGGTACGCGAAGCGCCGAGGCCGTGCCCCAGAAACATATTGACCGGCTCGTCCAATTCATGTTTTTGCCACCAGAATTCGATGACCTCGCGCCGCGTCATTACGCCGGCCGCGCGCGCGGCCGGACCTAACCGCTCGACAAAGCTGTAACTGGACATTGATGCAAGGCTGCGTTCAATATTGGTTCCGGCGGCTGACCAGTGCAGGCTTTGATAGGCAAATATCATCCCGATGAGCAGCGTTATTAATGCCAGGGACCCGCTAATAAAAGCCAGCGGGCGCCGCCCAATAATATCTTTGTACAAAATAAACAGGGCAATGGGCAAGTAAACAACGACGACCTTTACTTCCATTAACAGTAGCGGAGTGAGCAATAGAGGGATTGCCGGGAATAGCCTGCGTGACGGAACCAGCCGCTCCCGGTGCAAGGCCAGCAGCATGATGATAAGTATCACCAGGTATGCTGCCAGTACGGCAGAGAGGCCACCGGAATCCATTGTGCCACCGAATGTTCCTACCACACTGTCCGACGCCTCCACTGTGCCCAGGCCTTTAACCAGCCTGTCGGCGCGCACAAAGACATATTGATAAATAGCCGGCAGCCATTGAATCAAGCCAACGACGATAAAGCCGATCAGCCAGCGCTTCATGACGTCTTTACTTATCGGCAACATGGCCAGTGCGGCCCACACCCCACCAAATAATAAGGTGCTTTTCAAGGCCATCGTCACTTCCCACAGCGGCGCATTATTTATGAACGCGGAAAATAAACCGCATACTAAAAATACCAGTGCCGCGATGAATACCGGAGAAAAATTTAACTGGATACGATGCCTGTCGCTGTTTAACCTCGACATGATCGCCGGCACGAACAACATTGCGCCCATGCCGTAAGCCGCCCACCAAATTTTATCCAAGGTGGGAATGAAGTAGAGCGTGATGCCGGATATTACGAGGGTCATGCACAGTACGGCCCACAGCAGGGCGATCGGCTGGCTAACTAAAAACAGGGCGCCTAATGCGCCTGCAACCAGTACGCTGAAGATGGGTTTGCCGGTTGCCGCCGCGCCGCCCATCACCAAAGCGGCAAAGAATGCCATTATGTAGGGAGCGTTACTGCCTGATATATTTCGCTGTTCAATCATTGCGTCTATCTTGAAAATGCGAGTGCGGGTCTTATCTCCCTGCAGGCCGTGGTGGCTTGTCTGTTCATGCTCCACATCGGCCACGGCAAGCTGGATCTATTCAGCAGGCAGGCCAACTCCAGTACTTCATCGATCAACTGTGCCTGCAAGAATAACCGGGTTTCGGGACGCATGGGGGGAACGATATTGCGCAGATCGGCGGTATTTGCCTGGCGTACCGCTGCCACAAAGCGATTCTTTTTTGCCGCGCCCACCAATTGTTCCATGCCGCTTTTCCGTCCCAGCGATCCCAGTCTTTTAAACAGGGAATCAATATGGGCTGATTTCGGTTGCTCACTTTGATTGGCGCGCTTATTCAAATAGATGGATTTATGCGCCCCATTAATGCCCAGGAAATCATAGACACGCCTGGCCTGATCGCTTGCCCCGGCATATATATCTTCTTGCAGCAGGATGAGAATTTGATCGCGCGGAAACAACTGCAACCAGCGTGTAATGTGCGTTGCATAGCAGGACTGTTCAAGGTACATCGGATTATTGGCCAACCCCGCCTCGAAACTAAGATCATTGCCGGTAAAATTGCCTACGCGGATCTCATGCAAATGATTGGAATAAGCGCGTTCGATCGGGTCTCTCAGCATTACAATGATCTTGAAGTGCGGATTGTATTTGTAGGCGCGCAACGGTGCCGACAGATCGTAAAAGTAGGATGGCGAAATTTCGCCTATGGCCTTACGCCCGAGACCCTTCTCGAAATATTTTTCATACCATTGCAGGCCACGGTCATAGTTATGCGAAAAAAAATCAAGCTCCTTGGGGCTGCTGGCAAATGCCTGAGGATGGTCTTGAAGTATATAGTGCACCCACGTAGAGGCGCACTTCTGGGCCCCAATTCCAATATATGAAGGTTTCATCGTTTTTATATATCCCCTAGGCACATTACATGCGCGGTTGCGCATCAAAATTGATTGAGAACCGTGCCGACAATTTCGACATTTGTGCCTTGTAAATTATTGACGAATTTCTTTGCCTTCCTCAAGCGCGTATGATCCTTGCGGATCATCATAAGCGCGATGGTGCGTGCCGTGCCGGCCTGCGCAGCAATAATTTGCGCATCGGCATTCGTTTCACCCGCGGGCGTATCGATAATAATAATGTCGTAACGATCGGCCAACCCCTGCAGCAGACGGCTGAAATCCGTACGGCTTAACAGTTCCGAAGGATTCGGCGGCGTGGCGCCTGCGCACAAGAGCGACAGGTTGGCGAAGGACGGCACATTTTGAATGGTCTCCCAGCCCGCACGTCCACCCAGGATGGACGACAGGCCGGTACGGTTGTCCATATTGAAAATACTATGCTGGCGCGGCGTCCGCAGATCGGCATCAATCAACAAGGTATTCTCGCCCAGTTGGGAAAACACCACGGCAAGATTCGCCGCAAGATAGCTGCGCCCCTCGCCCTTTTCAGGACTCAGAATAACGAGCGTCTTGTGATGCGATCCCAGCTTACGCAGTATCAGTTGACTGCGCAGGGTGCGCAGTGCCTCCACTTGCGCCGAGAACGGCTCGTAGGCCGCAACCAGCTCGTTGCTGACCTCGCCCTCGCCACCCGGCAAGTAATCGTAATCGAACTGATCCGACAAGGCATATTGAAGGTCGCGCTTGGTCACCAACTGCAATTTAAGCGCGGCTTCGCCGAAACGCAGTCCGCGTTCTTTTTGAAATTCAACGATGCGCTCGGTAGCCTCGGGCGTCAGTTTCCCGCTGTCCATCAAAATTTTCCCCAGACTTCGATCCACCGGGCTGGCGATCAAATTTGCCGGGCTTGTTCGATTATTCAATAAGGACTGATTCATTATTATTCTCCTGATTTTTAGTTAGGTGGCTGTGCGCAGGTTAGGATGCGCGTGAGTCAGCCTCATGGGTTGTCTCTGTACCACCTTAACCTGGGCGAGCCTTTTATGGAGCGTACCCAGAACCGGTAAATCAAGATCGTCGTTAATATCCTGTTCCGAACGGAAATAACGATTTGCCATCTCAGCCATAAAGGCCAGGCCTATGCCCAGCAATGCGCCGAAGAAAGCGGCAAGGGCAATATTGAGGAACAGCTTGGGCTGTGACGGATTAATAGGCGGGGTCGCCTGACTGATAACCGATACATTAGTCTGGCTCAACTGGCTTTCCATATTGGTCTGGCTGAAACGCTGCGAGGCCGTATCGTAGGCCTTTTGCGCATTTTCAACTTCGCGCAGATACACGGCGATCTCGTCATGCCCCTGCTTGAGTTCTAAAATTCTTTTTTTCTGCGCGGCGATCGCGTCTTTCAACGCGGCCTCGCGCTGCTGGGCAAGCTGGGCATTATTTCCCATGCTACGCGCGGCCTTCTGAATCTCCCGGCTCACCTTCTGCTGTAAGCTGCCGAGTTCTCTTATGGCACGTTGATATTGCGGATGATTCACACCAACCTGCCCGGAGAGTTCGGCGACCCTGGCTTCCTGGTCAGCGACCCTGGACTTCAACCCCTGAATAAACAGGTTACTCTGAATCTCCGGCAGGTCTTCCAACGAGCCGCCGCTATCTTGGCCTGCGCTAGCCTGGTTTTTCCGGGTGAGCATGTCCTGCGTTTGGGCCTGCGCCGTGACGAGCTGGGTGATCATTTCGGTCAGACGCGCGTTTTCGACATCGAACCTCTCATCGATCGCAAGAATGTCTTTTTCTTGCTGATAGGCGGACAGCCTTTCCTGGCTGGCCGCCAGATTGTCGCGCAGGATCTTCAGTTGCTCGCCAAACCAAACGGAGTTCTGCCGCGCCGGATCGACCTTCAGTTTCAGGTTGGTTTCAATATAGGCCTGGGCGAAGGCATTGGCCGCCGCTGCGGAGAAGACCGGGTCCGGCGAAGAGTAGCTCAACTGAATCAGGCTGCTCTCCGGGGAAGGCCGTATTTTCATATTCTCCAGCAATTCATCGGCCAGCCAGTCGCGGATGGATCCCTTGCCGCCGGTAGCCTTCTCGAATTGCTCGCGCGCCTCGGGGCTTTTATCCAGCTTCAGCTTATCCACGGCATCCAGCGCGACTTTATGGCTGGAAATGATATCGAGCTGCGTCGCCATATAGCCCGGCACCATCTGCGCCGGGAGCAAAGTGCCCGCCAATGGATCATCCCCGCCTTTGAAATCGATGACCATGCTGGTGGATGCGGTGTAGGTCTTCGGCATCAATACACTGATAAGCACCGTGGAAATCACCGTGATCGCGAAGGTGAATACGATGATCCCGATGCGCGAGCGTAATATCATCAATAGTTTTGGTAAGTTCATTATTTAATTCTCTAACTGGAGATGAAAGTTAAGGTCACGGTATTAGAAAATGCTTTCCTTAACATGGACCACATCATTTTCCTGTAAGGGATCGGTTAGATTTACTTCAAGCTTGCGTAACTCGCCGCTACCGTTACGACGGCTGACCTTGACACCGCGTTCCGTGCCGCGCGGGGATAATCCGCCGCCGACGGAAAGGGCCTGCATGACCGTCATACCGGGCTCCAGGCGATAGGCGCCGGCACGCTGCACTTCGCCGTAAATATAGAATACCGGTGCGCGTTCCACATAAATCACGTCGCCGTTGCCTACATCGACATTTCCGCCCAAATTTGCGGACTGGAATAAATCCGCCAGGTTGATATTGTGTTTAACGGCCTTGCCCTGCTCATTCTTTATGAGCGTTATATAATCCGCCCCGGCTTCGCTTACCCCGCCCGCCAGGGAAATCAAGTCCAGCACATTGCTGGGCCCGTCGATGGCGTACTTGCCGGGTTTATTAACCTGGCCGAGCACCGAGACCTGCTGGCTGCGATACTCCAGGATGCTGATATTTAACTGGGGTTTATTAACAAAGCCGCCTTTCTGCAACAAGCCGGCGATCTTTGCCTCCGCTTCGCTTCTCGACAAGCCGCCAACCCCAACCTCTCCCACCAAGGGGAAGCTGATTTTGCCGACTTCGGATACCTGTGCCTCCGTGGTCATGTCCGGATTTTCATACACAGTGATCCTGACCGTATCGCCGGCCCCCAGCTTGTATTCGCCAACTGCATTGGCTGCGGGGGAGATGAATGCGATTACTGCGCAAAGGCTTGCATAGAAAAAAAACTTCGACATTCCATTGATTGCATTTATAAACATGATGATCACCCTATCGTTCCATGGTTGAGTTGCTACATCGCTCCTTGATGGCGCTGCTCTGCCGGCAAATCGGTTATTTTTATTTTTCAGATTTCAGATTAGGTTAATTTCTCCCGCCTTGTTCTTTGTCAGGGCTGGCTTTTCCGCAAGCCGATCGCGGCGCAACCATTGCCGTGCTCAAGCTGCTCTGGAAACGGAACGGAGGCACGCAACTTTATGAGGCATAATGGCTGCAACTCATCCCTGTAGACCAAAAGGCAAATGTCAAGAAAGTGAATGGTTACAAAAAGAATTACGGCAAAGGAGGGGGGTCAGTTCAGCAGTTGTCTTGTTGCAAAGATAAGGGACATCCCTGTCCTGTTGCCTCACCAGTTCCTTAGCAAGTGTCCATTTTCAAGATATAGCACCTTCTTAAACCAAATGCCGTACTCAGCCTGTCATTCCCTGGCGGTTAGCTCCTTGCTTTAGTTCTTCCTTGTTAGCGCCGGCATTCGTTAAGTAAATCCCTTTTCACAGTGGTGGGAAATGCATCCCGCCCTTCCCTACGACTAATATATAGCAATCGACATGCCAATAACATAACTATGTGATTTATATATATTAATTTACAAATTCAGGCCGATTCTGGGTGTGAATATGTATTAACCGGTTTACATAATGGAAAGGGTATTGCTGAGGATGCCTTTCAAATAAGCGTTTGGCGCCGATTCCGCTATTTGTAACGATTCTGAAACAGCGGAAGAACATACGGCGTATACCTGTAAACGTGGCCCTATCACACAAACCACCCAACTCAACCCAGTATGCGCGTGAGCCAATTATGGATATCTCCAAGTTCCTCGACACAGAACGCATGGCCCATAGGATAGGTACGCCAGGTGAGATCGTAAGCCATCTCCTCGAGTACCGAGCGGGAGGCCAGCGCGTTGGCCAGCGGCACAACAGTATCCTGCGTGCCATGTGCCATCATGATCGGCAAGCCGGCGTTGGCCGGGTGGGCCTCTGCAGACAACCTGCCGGCGAGCGGCAGGTAGCTTGACAGGGCCAAGATGCCCGCCAGGCGCTGCGGATAACGCAAACCGGTATGCAGCGCGATGGCCCCGCCTTGGGAAAAACCCGCCAGTACGATTCGATGCGCAGCAATGCCGCTGTCGATCTCGTGCTCGATAAGATTGCGCAGCAGGCGTTCGGAATTACCCAAACCCGTACTGTCTTCACGCTGGGATAAATCACTGGCGACGATGTCGTACCAGGCGCGCATTACAAAACCGTTATTGATCGTTACCGGCCGGTGCGGAGCATGCGGCAACAGAAAGCGCACGCCATGACGTTGCGGTAACCCTATTTCCGAGACTATGGATTCCAGATCGTGGCCGTCGGCGCCGAGGCCGTGCAGACAAATGACGCTGGCCGTAACCGGCGCACTGGGATTGATAGTAATAGTCGGCAGCGGCGCGGCGGCGGCAAAGTCTTCGATAGTGTGCATTAGCGGATACTACCATTTACCGTTAATTTTGCCATGCCGAACTTAATCAGGGTGGGAACAACCAGAAATAGCCAGCGTTGTAAAACACATGCAGAACGATGGCGGGCAGTACGCGCTGATGCCTGTCGCGGAAATACCCGAAGATGAGTGATGGCAATATTACCAACGCTGCCCATAGCGGTGCGTGGTAGAAAAAGTGGAAACCTGCGAACAATAAGGTAGTAGCAACATTGGCTATC
>JBDSTW010000037.1:0-2797 GCA_039928055.1 Gammaproteobacteria bacterium
ACACTCTGAATTTGAATCCGCCGGAGTTGGTCTCCGCGCCCGAGCTGACTATCGAAGACGGCCGTCATCCGGTCGTGGAGCACACACTCACCACGCCGTTTGTCTGCAACGATATTCATTTGCATGACCGGCGCCGCATGCTGATCATCACCGGGCCGAACATGGGCGGCAAATCGACTTACATGCGTCAGGTCGCGCTGATTACTTTGCTTGCACACATCGGCAGTTTCGTCCCGGCGCGCCGTGCCGTGATTGGCCCTATCGACCGTATCTTCACGCGCATCGGCGCGAGTGACGATCTGGCGAGCGGACGCTCCACCTTCATGGTCGAAATGACCGAGACCGCCAACATATTGCACAACGCGACCGCGCACAGTCTGGTGTTAATGGATGAGATCGGCCGCGGCACCAGCACCTTCGACGGCCTGTCACTGGCGTGGGCCTGCGCGCTCCATATTGCACGCGAAGTACGCGCCTTTACCTTATTCGCTACGCATTATTTTGAGCTGACCGCGCTGCCGGAGACTATCGAGGGCATCGCGAACGTGCATCTTGACGCAGTCGAACACGGCGACACTATCGTGTTCCTGCATGCCGTGAAAGACGGCCCCGCCAGCCAGAGTTACGGCCTGCAGGTTGCGGCATTGGCCGGCGTGCCGCGCGCGGTTATCGACATGGCCAAGCAACGCCTCAGGCAATTAGAGGCCGGTCGCCTATCGGATTCAGTTGCGCAGCAGATGCCGCTATTTTCAGAGCCGGAAAGGCATCCGCTCCTGGCCGCGATTGCCCAGATCGATCCGAACGAACTCAACCCAAAAGAGGCCCTGGAAATACTTTATCGTCTCAAGGGAATGGTTGAAGAGAACTAAGGGCCCTGAAGTGCGGCTGAACTTAAAGATGGCTTACGTTTTATCGCCATGCCTGGCATTAAAGGGAGTTAGTTGCTAAACTTGGCTACATTCTATAGACGTCAGTGCCACGCTGAATTTCGATATCCGCCGCCGTATTTCCATCACTAACTGATACACCCAGACAATCATGAAGTTTCTGTTCGATTTTTTTCCTATTCTGCTATTTTTCATCGCGTATAAAGTGTACGGGATTTACGCGGCGACGATTGTCGCTATTGTTGCGTCCTTCGCGCAAGTCGGCCTGTTCTGGTTCAAGCATCGCCGCTTTGAAACCACACACCTTATTACGCTGGGCATCATCGTAATCTTCGGCGGGGCAACGCTGCTGCTGCAAGATGAGATGTTCATCAAATGGAAGCCTACGGTATTAAACTGGCTGCTCGGCCTGGGCTTTCTCGGTAGCCAGTTCATCGGCAAACAAACCATCGCGCAGCGCATGATGGGGAAAAATATTATCCTGTCCACCTCGGGATGGAACCACCTGAACCTGAGTTGGACAGGCTTCTTCATCGCCATGGGCTTTCTAAATCTTTACGTCGTCTATAATTTCGACACCGACACCTGGGTCAACTTCAAACTGTTCGGCATACTCGGCCTGACCTTCGCCTTCGTCATCGCGCAAGCCTTCTACCTCTCCCGCCACGCCAAACCCATCGGTAATTCCGACGGCGAATAACTTTGTTCTACGCCATCATAAGCGAAGATGTTGATAATAGTCTGGAGCGTCGTCGCGCGGCGCGTCCCGCACATGTGCAGCGTTTAACCCAATTGCGCGATGAAGGCCGTTTAGTGCTGGCCGGCCCGCATCCGGCCATTGATAGTGACGATCCGGACACGGCAGGATTCACCGGCAGCCTGGTCATTGCGGAATTCGCATCGCTGGAACAGGCGCAGGCCTGGGCCGATGCAGACCCTTACCAGGCAGCAGGCGTCTACGCCAAGGTCACCGTGAAACCCTTCAAGAAGGTGTTGCCGTGACAGCGCCCGGCGAGCGCGAGCGGATGATTAGAGCATGTTTGCAATCGGCCTTATCTCCCGTCCGCCTGGAAATCGTCGATGATAGTCACAGGCACGCCGGACACGCGGGCGCACAAAGCGGCGGCGGACATTTCAGCGTGACCTTGGTCGCGGAAATTTTTGCCGGCGAGAAGCCCTTGCAGCGTCATCGCCGGGTTTACGATGCCTTGGGATCCGCCATGCAGAAGGACATTCACGCCCTCAGTATCCGGGCCTACACGCCGGAAGAATTTAACAACATCGTGGGCAAGGAATAATTTCAAACCGCATTAATGTGCTTGCGAGCACCCTGCTAACCGGAGGGTTGTCATGAAACTATACGCTGCCTTATTTATCATCGCGGCGCTGCTCGTGGGGTGCGACAGCGATACCCAACCTGAGCCGGTGCCACCGAAGCTGTTCAAGGAAGATATTGAGGCGCTGAATAAGGCCAAGGGCGTGCAACAGACTATCGACCGGCAAGCGGAAGAGTCGCGCGAGAATATCGATAAGGCCGAGCAAGGCCGGTAGCCCAGCGCTATACCGCCGGTGTAGACCTCAAGAATTTAACAGCTTCAATAAGTCCGCCTCATCCAGTATCCCGATGCCGAGTTGCTGCGCCTTGTCCAGCTTGGATCCGGGATCTGCCCCGGCCACGACATAGTTCGTCTTGGCCGAAACGCTATTACTCACTTTTGCCCCCAGGGCCTCCAACTTCTCCTTGGCCTGTTCGCGCGATAGGATCTCAAGGCTGCCGGTAAGGACAAAGGTTTTGCCCCTCAATGGTGCATGCTGTGCAGGCTGTGGTTTTATCTCCGGCCATTGAATACCCGCCGTCAATAACTTTTCAAGCACCTCCAGGTTGTGCGGCTGACGAAAGAAGGTCTCGA
>JBDSTW010000038.1:0-2211 GCA_039928055.1 Gammaproteobacteria bacterium
CGACTTCGTGCTGAATCAGGCGCGCTACCAAGGTGCGCAGATTTTGCTTGCCCGGGAGAATTTCGGTTGCGGGTCTTCACGCGAGCATGCGCCCTGGGCATTGCTGGATTACGGGTTTCGCGCCCTCATCGCCCCCAGCTTTGCCGATATCTTCTTTAATAATTGTTTTAAAAACGGTATCTTGCCGATTGTGCTGGACGCGCAAAGAGTGGGTCGCCTGTTCACGGACGTTGAAAGTACCCCCGGCTATAGCTTGAACATCGATCTTGCCGCACAAACCATCACCACCCCGCAGGCCGAGGTGATACCTTTTGCGATAGAACCCTTCCGCAAACATTGCCTGCTTGATGGCCTTGATGATATCGGCCTGACCTTGCAGCATGTCGACGACATACGCGCCTATGAGATACGCCGCGCCCAGGAAGCGCCGTGGTTATTTGATAACGGCTATAAAAAGATATAAACGCAAAGGCGCAAAGGCGCCAAGGAAAGTGGATATGTTAATATGGTCGCCATTAGAAACGACGATAAGCACTTTAAATGGTGTTTAACAGGGTAGTTAAAAAACCCCTATAAAAATTCTTTGCGCCTTAGCGTCTTTGCGTTGAGGTTTTAGTTGTTTATTCATCAGCGCGCTAACTAATATCCCATGAAGAAAATAGCGGTATTGCCCGGCGACGGGATAGGGGTAGAAATTGTCGCCGAGGCCGTCAAGGTATTGGAATGCCTGCGCCGCGAATTCAAGCTCAATATAGAAATGGAACAGGCGCCGGTCGGCGGGGCTGCCTATGAGGCTGCCGGTCACCCGCTGCCGGATGCGACGCTGGCCCTTGCCCAAGAGGCCGATGCCGTGCTGCTCGGCGCGGTCGGCGGCTATCAATGGGAATCGTTGGATATTTCATTGCGCCCCGAAAAAGGCTTGCTGGGGTTGCGCAAGGAGCTGAAGCTCTTCGCGAACTTGCGTCCGGCCACGCTGCACCCTCAATTACTGGACGCGTCTACACTCAAGCCCGAGGTTGTGGAGGGGCTGGATATCATGATCGTGCGCGAACTCACCGGCGACATTTATTTTGGCCAGCCGCGCGGCGTGCGCACCCTGGAAAACGGCGAGCGCCAGGGTTTTAATACCATGGTGTATAGTGAATCGGAGATCGAACGCATCGGCCACACGGCGTTCAAAATTGCGCGCGAACGTAATAAAAAAGTCTGCTCGGTGGACAAGGCCAATGTGCTGGAGTGCACTGAACTCTGGCGCGAGGTTATGGCGCGCGTGGCCCGCGACTACCCGGACGTCAGCCTGTCGCACATGTACGTGGACAATGCCGCCATGCAATTGGTGCGCGCGCCCAAGCAATTCGATGTCATGGTTACCGGCAATATGTTTGGTGATATCCTGTCCGACTGCGCCTCCATGCTGACCGGTTCGATCGGCATGCTGCCCTCGGCCTCGCTGGATGCCAACGGCAAGGGCATGTATGAACCGATCCACGGCTCGGCGCCGGATATTGCCGGGAAGAATATTGCCAATCCATTGGCCACCTTATTGTCGGTTGCTATGATGTTGCGCTACTCGCTCGCCGAAACGGAGTTGGCCCAACGCATCGAGGCAGCTATTCACAGCGTACTTGATGAAGGTTTGCGCACCGCCGATATCTACGCGCCGGAGGGGGCGCCGGGCATGCGCAAGGTAGGAACACGCGAAATGGGCGATGCGGTAGTGGCGGCGCTGTTAGGGTGATTGTTATTTAATTAACTGTTCAACGCAAAGACGCAAAGAAAATACCTTGATAAGTAACGTAGGTTGGACTGAGGTACGAAGCCCAACGTAAACGATGCCCACGTCGTTCGGCCCAAGCTACAATCAAATTTTAATTCTTACGCCTTGGCGTCTTCGACTGCACGGATGCAGGAGGTAGAGCGCTGTCGGGAACAAGCGCCGAGGCGTTGAGGTTTTTATAGGTTCGGATAAAACATGAGCAGATTATTTGATGTTGCCATTGTAGGTGCCACCGGCGCGGTCGGCGAGTCCATGCTGTCCATTCTGGAGGAGCGCGACTTCCCGGTCGGCAAGCTCTATCTATTGGCGAGCAGTCGCTCGGCGGGTAGCCGTATCGAGTTCAAGGGTAAATATATTCAGGTAGAAGATCTCGCGCAGTTCGATTTTTCCAAGGTGCAGATCGGGCTGTTTTCCGCAGGCGGCGAAATCTCGGC
>JBDSTW010000039.1:0-4046 GCA_039928055.1 Gammaproteobacteria bacterium
ATAGTGGCCGCTACTCCATGCCCGGGAATGGCTTTGAAATGCTCCGGCTCGGCAAGTTCGAGGCCACGCTTGCGCGCACCCTGCACGATGGCCTGCGCCAGGGGATGCTCGCTGCGTCGATCCGCAATCGCGGCCAGCGTTAATAGTTCATCCTCGGTAAAGTTTTGGAAAGCAATCACGTCGGTCAGTTCAGGTTTACCTTTGGTGATCGTACCGGTCTTGTCGAGCACGATCGTGGTTATACGCGAGGCGGTTTCGAGGGCTTCACCGTTGCGGATCAAGACGCCGTGCTCGGCGGCCTTACCGATCCCTACCATGAGACTGATCGGTGTCGCCAGACCCAGCGCGCACGGGCAGGCAATGACCAGTACCGTCACCATGGTAATTGTAGCGAAGTTAAGCACTGGCGCAGGGCCGAAGTTGAACCAGGCAAGAAAGGTTATAACCGCAATAATCATCACCGACGGCACAAAGTATGAGGAAATCGCATCGACCAGCCGGCCGATAGGCGGCTTGGAACTTTGCGCCTGCGCGACCAGCTCCACAATCCGTGCGAGCGCCGTATCCTTTCCGACTCGTGTCGCGCGAAAGGTAAATGCGCCCGTCGTATTCATGCTGGAGCCGATCACGTTATCACCCGGCTTTTTATCCGCCGGCACCGACTCGCCGGTAACCATCGACTCGTCAAGCGCGGATTCTCCCTCCAGAATCACGCCGTCCACCGGAATTTTTTCGCCGGGACGAACCAGCACGGTATCTCCAACGATCACCTCCTCGATAGGGATATCGATCTCCCTGCCTTGGCGAATAACCCGCGCGGTCTTGGCCTGCAACTCCAGCAGCTTTTGAATAGCGGCGCTCGAGCGTTCCTTGGCGCGCAATTCCAGGGCTTGGCCCAGGACAATCAAGGCGATCACAATCACCGCCACATCGAAGTACATCCCCGCGGTTCCCACTGGAAACAGGTCGGGGGCAACGGCTACGAGCGTGGAGTACAGCCAAGCGGCGCCGGTGCCCAGCGCGACGAGTGTGTCCATATTGGCATTGTGGTTGCGGAAATTATTCCACGCGCCGACGAAAAATTGGCTGCCGGACCACGCCAGCACCGGAAAGGTAAAGATGGCTGTCATTATGCCTATGGTCTGATGCCATCCCCGCGCCGCTTCGCGCAACGCCGGAATAATATCGACCAGCATTAATGCCAGCACCACTATACCGATGCCGGTGGCAAACCAGAATTTGTGCATCAGCGTGCGGTATTCCACAGCCTGCGTGGCCTGCCGCATTTGTTCAGCAGTAAGCCCGATATTCATATTCATCGTTTAGATCCCACAAAGATGGCGGCAACCACAGTATAAACGATGTAATTCGCGACTCAGGGAGCTTGGCACGAGGACCTTATGAGCAAGTAACTCATTGCGTCTCTGTCGAATGAGCTAAATTAAAGGGGGAAATGTAGCTGTTGGGGGCATAAAAGATTGAAGGACAAAGGCTGGGCGCAACTGATTGCGCCCAGCAATCTTTGTCGGTGATAGTGTAGCTTTTATTACTTTTTAACGGTTCTTAGTCCGATTCTTCACGTCACCATAGCCGGCCTGAACCTTGCCTGCTGCTTTTTCAGCAGCGCCTTTTACTTGCAATTTTGGATTGCCGACGGCCTTCCCCACAGCTTCCTTGGTTTGGCCTACCGCTTGTTTGGCTCTACCTTTCACTTGATCCTTGTTCATTGCTGAATCCTCCTTAAGTACGCTCACGAATAAAGTCCATTAAATCAAGCCGGGGGCCAAAGATTCACAGCGCCCCTCTGCGAATGTGACATTATTACTAACCCATAGTTCAGCTCGCCGGCATATGCGAATGGCTGGCGTGCTATTGCTATTGATGGCGTAAGTCAGGTGAATAAACCGGTGGGATTATGGTGGGCGATGCAAGTTTCGAACTTGCGACCCCTGCCGTGTGAAGGCAGTGCTCTACCACTGAGCTAATCGCCCTGCATGTAAATGTTCTTCGCCATCCTTGGCGTAACTCGAAGGTGACGTGGGGATTTTACGGGGTAGGAGTGATAGCGTCAATTAAGCTGCCGGCCGCCGAGCCTGTTAGAATAGGCGGCCCTGGGTTTATCGGACTTTGTTCATGAGTATTCGTACCCGTTTCGCCCCCAGCCCCACCGGCTATTTGCATGTGGGCGGGGCACGTACCGCACTCTATTCGTGGCTCTTTGCGCGCAAACACGGCGGCGTATTCATTCTGCGCATCGAAGATACCGACTTGGAGCGTTCGACGACTGAGTCGGTCGATGCCATCCTGGAAAGCATGGCGTGGCTCGGCCTGAATTACGACGAAGGCCCCTTCTATCAAACCCAGCGCTTCGCGCGCTACCGTGCCGTCGCCGAACAGCTCATTCAGGAGGGCAAGGCCTACCGCTGCTACTGCTCCAAGGAACGCCTTGAGGCGCTGCGTGCCGAACAAACAGCCAATAAGGAAAAGCCGCGTTACGATGGTCTTTGCCGCGAACTACAGGGCACTCCTGCGGCCGATGCTCCGGCGGTGATCCGTTTTAAAAATCCGCAGCATGGTGAGGTCGTTATCGACGATCGCATCAAGGGGCGTGTCGTCATTAAAAACAGCGAGCTCGATGACTTGATCATCGCGCGCTCCGACGGCTCACCCACGTATAATTTCACCGTGGTCGTGGATGACTGGGATATGCAGGTAACCCACGTCATCCGTGGCGACGATCATCTCAACAACACGCCGCGCCAGATCAATATCCTGAAGGCGTTGGGTGCCGAGCCGCCCGTCTACGCCCATGTGCCGATGATTTTGGGCAGCGATGGACAGCGTTTATCCAAGCGCCACGGTGCGGTCAGCGTTATGCAATACCGCGAAGACGGTTTTCTGCCTGAGGCATTGTTGAATTATCTGGTGCGGCTGGGCTGGTCGCATGGCGACCAGGAGATTTTTTCCATGGATGAGCTGGTCGATCTCTTCGACATCAGCGATGTGAACCGCGCCGCCTCCGCGTTCAACACTGAAAAACTGCTCTGGCTTAATCAGCATTATATAAAAACCGGCGACACCGCCCATGTTGCGCAGCACCTGGCGTGGCATATGCAAAGGTTAAATATCGATACGTCACAGGGGCCCGATCTTGCCGATGTAGTGATCGCGCAGCGCGAGCGTTGCAAAACGCTGGTGGAGATGGCGCAAAACAGCCGCTATTTTTACCAGGATTTTGCTGTCTACGATGAAAAGGCCGCAACTAAAAACCTTAAACCGGAAATAGCCGATGCACTCGCCGATTTAGGCGGCATGCTGGAAAACCTATCGCCATGGACAACCGAGGCCGTACATCAACTCATTAACGAAGTCGCGGAGCGGCACGCCCTCGCCATGGGTAAGCTCGCACAACCGTTGCGCATCGCGGTCACCGGCACGGCCGTATCGCCACCGATCGATGCGACCGTGCAACTGATTGGACGCCAACGCGTGCTGAATCGCATTAACAAGGCCGTGCAATATGCACGCAACCTCGCAACAAACCCAGTATCTTCCTTGACAGTCAAAGACGGGCTAACCTAGAATGCACGACTGATTTGGGGCCATAGCTCAGCTGGGAGAGCGCTTGCATGGCATGCAAGAGGTCGGCGGTTCGATCCCGCCTGGCTCCACCAATCATCACATCAGCTACACCACTTTAGTCCCCATCGTCTAGAGGCCTAGGACACTGCCCTTTCACGGCGGCGACAGGGGTTCGAATCCCCTTGGGGACGCCACATTCAAAAAGGGTCTCGGGTTTTATCCAAGGCCCTTTTTAATTTGCTATTCACATGCAGGGGGACCATCACATGGCCCTTAAAGCAACCATTTTCAAAGCCGAGCTGCAAATCGCCGACATGGATCGTCACTACTACCACGGCCATGCGCTCACCCTCGCCCGCCACTCATCCGAAACCGACGAGCGCATGATGGTGCGCTTATTGGCCTTTGCCCTGCACGCCCATGAAGCATTGGCCTTTGGCAAAGGGCTGAGCGCCGACGACGAG
>JBDSTW010000040.1:0-2862 GCA_039928055.1 Gammaproteobacteria bacterium
CCGGCATGCGCCTGCGCAGTGTCGCGGATGGCGGCACGCGCGACATAGCGGTGCAGGGAGTCTTCATTGCCATCGGCCATAAGCCGAACACGGCCTTATTCGAAGGGCAGCTTACTATGAAACAGGGCTATATTCAGGTGCAGGGCGGCACGGACGGGAATGCCACCGCGACCAGCATACCGGGGGTATTTGCCGCGGGGGATGTGGCGGACCATGTGTATCGCCAGGCTATCACCTCGGCCGGAACCGGCTGCATGGCGGCCCTGGACGCGGAGCGTTATCTGGAAAATACCGCGCCATAGCGCAAAAGGATTAACTCTCCGCCCGTGCCTGGCGCAGTCTTTTGCGTTTATGCCAATCGTGCATGACGTGCAGGCGCCAGAAACCCTGCACCAGCAGGAAACCCGCCAGCGCGGAGGCCGTTGCGATCGTGAACGAACCCAGCAGGAAGGGTTGCCAGATCCAGTGCAACTCATTCATCAGCCAGTCCCAGGTGGGCTGAAATAATAGCGGATGCGGCGGCCGCCCCAGCATTACACTGCCGAGTTTATAAACGAAATAGAAGATCGGCGCCATGGTCAGCGGGTTGGTTATCCACACCAGGGCGACGGTAATCGGCAGGTTGAACTGAAACATGATGGCCAGCGCGGCGGCCGGCACAGTTTGGAACGGGATGGGCACAAAGGCCATGAACAGGCCGAGCGCCACCGCACGCGATACCGAGCGGCGGTTTAAATGCCACAGATTAGGGCTGTGCAGGAGCTTGCCGAAAAACTGCAAATGCTTGTGGTTGCGTATCCGGTGCGGATCCGGCCCGTAGCGCTTAAAAAGCTTTCTTGCCATATACGTAGTTTATAACGCGGAGGCTTAAACAGCCAGCGCTAGCTCTGCTTTTACAAGGGGATCAACCATTCGTCTCTGCGCCCTGGCATTTTTGTGCGGCATTCTGCTCGTGCAGCAACTCCCCGTGCTGCCGCCGTTGATCTGGGGTCTGGTATTGATCCCCTTGGCCGTCTTGTCTTGGTGGAGGCATATTTTCCTGCCCGTGCTGTTTTTCGCGAGCGGCATGTTCTGGATTACGCTACAGGCGGGCTTGCTTTTGCAGGATAGCCTGCCTGCCGAACTCGAAGGCAAGGATGTACACATAGAAGGTTTTATCGCCGATCTGCCCAAGTCCTTCGAGCGCGGTATCCGCTTTGAATTTGATGTGGCCGATGCACGGCAAGGCGGCCGGGTGGTGCATATCCCACGCAAGATCCAGCTCAGCCTCTATCAGTTTAAGCCCGCGCTGATTCCCCAGGTGGGTGATCGCTGGGCCTTGCTGGTGCGCTTGAAACGGCCGCATGGTTTTCAAAACCCCGGCGGTTTTGATTACGAGGGCCGGCTCTTTCATGAGCGCATTCGCGCGACCGGCTATGTGCGACTCACGGAGCCGCCCCGCCTGATCGCATCGGATCCGTTGTCGTATCCGGTCGGCCGATTTCGCCAATATCTTAGCCAGGGTATCCGCGATGCCCTGGAGCGAAATGAATTTGCGGGCATCATCACGGCATTTGCCAACGGCGATGAGACCGGCGTTGCCGATACGCAGTGGGACGTGTTGCAGCGCACCGGCACCACGCACCTGATCGCAATCTCCGGGATGAATATCGGCCTCATCGCGGGCATCGCGTTTTTCTTATTGCGCTGGCTGTGGGCACTGCCGGGTTTCACCGTACTGCGCATGCCTGCGCAAAAAGTCGCCGCCGTGGGTGCGCTGCTGGCGGCAGTTGCCTATTCCGCGCTGGCCGGGTTTGCTATTCCGACGCAACGCGCCATGATCATGCTGGCGGTCGTGATGGGCGCCATCCTGACCAATCGCAACCCGCGCCCTTCCCATCTGCTCGCTACCGCACTATTTCTGGTGCTGTTCTACGATCCCTTGGCCGTGATGTCCGCCGGTTTCTGGCTGTCGTTTGCCGCAGTTGGCGTCATTCTGCTGGCCATCCACGGGCGCGTGGGTGAGAGTAAATTCAGTCAGTGGGGGCGCATACAGTGGGTGGTGGCGATCGGATTACTGCCGCTCATGCTCGCGCTATTTCAGCAAAGCTCGGTGAGCGCGCCGCTGGCCAATATGCTGGCGATACCGGTGATCGAGATTATTGTCATTCCCGTTACGCTGTTAGGCGTCTTTTGCCTGGTGATCCTGCCGATATCGATCGCGACGTTTTTATTTCAGCTTGCGGCCTGGACGATGGCCAAGCTGTGGGTCGCCCTCGATTATATGGCCGGCCTCGATCAAACCCTGTGGGTGCAACATGCGCCGCTGGGCTGGGCCTTGGTGTGCGCCGTGATAGGAACATTCTGGTTATTGGCCCCGCGCGGCTGGCCCGCGCGCTGGCTCGGCATCATCTGGCTGTTGCCGATGTTGCTCGTGCGTGCCGGTGGCCCGGCCCCGGGAGAATTGTGGTTTACGCTGTTGGACGTCGGCCAGGGTTTGGCGGCGGTGGCCCGCACCGAGCACCATACCCTGGTGTTCGACAGCGGATCGCGTTTCAGCGCGCGCTTCGACGCCGGGCGCGTGGTGATCGCGCCTTACCTGCGCAACAGCGGTATCGAAACCCTCGATACGCTGATCATCAGCCACGGCGATGCCGACCATATCGGCGGTGCCGCAGCACTGCGTGCCGCCTTTCCGGCGCGGCGTGTACTGAGCAGCGTACCGAAACGCCTGCCCGGCGCCACACATTGCCTGGCAGGCCAAAGCTGGCGATGGGACGGTGTCGAGTTCACCGTACTCAGTCCGGAGAAAGATACAGCGAAGGGAAATAATGCGAGTTGCGTGCTGTTGATCAAGAGCCGGCATGGAAACGTTCTGCTCAC
>JBDSTW010000041.1:0-11461 GCA_039928055.1 Gammaproteobacteria bacterium
CGAGGTGGCGAATGCCGCGCTGGCGCTGGGCATGAAGGTCATCGGGTTTGATCCGGGCATCACCGTGCAAGGCGCCTGGAAACTATCCTCCGATGTGCAGCAGGCCGGCAGTATCGATGAATTACTGAGCAAGGTCGATTTCGTCTCCTTCCACGTACCCTTGAATGAAGCCACGCGCCATTTGATTAACGCACAGCGGCTCAAGCTCATGAAACCCAATGCGGTCATTATCAACTTTGCGCGCGAGGGCATCGTCGACGATGCGGCCGTGTCCGCCGCGATCAAGGCCGGCAAGGTCTATGCCTATGTGTGCGACTTTCCCAGCCAACTACTCAAGAATCACGAGCGCGTGATCACCTTGCCGCACCTCGGCGCATCCACGGAAGAGGCGGAGGATAATTGCGCCATCATGGTGGCCGAGCAGGTGCGCGATTACCTGGAAAACGGCAATATCCGCAACTCGGTTAATTTCCCCGAGGTCGTGATGCCGCGCAATGGCGGCTATCGTATCGCCATCGCCAACGCCAATGTGCCTAATATGGTGGGGCAGATATCCACCGCAATGGCAAAATCCAATCTCAATATCATCGATCTGCTGAATAAATCCCAGGGCGACCTGGCCTTCACCCTGGCCGATGTGGAAAGCGAAATTCCTGCATCGGTCATCGAGTCGATTGCCAAAATCGACGGCGTGCTGGCCGTGCGGACTTTATAGAAGTATCTTGCCGGTAACAGAATTAGACGGCTGATCAACCATGAGTGACGAAGACAAATTACAGCTACTTCGCTCGCGCATCGATGCCTTGGATGAAAAGATTCAAGGCTTGATCAGCGAACGTGCCGTCCAGGCCCTGGAGGTTGCGCGGGTAAAGCACGCCGGCGGTATTGAGGCCAACTACTACCGTCCGGAGCGCGAGGCGGAGATACTCGGGAAAGTGGCCGCGCGTAATCAGGGGCCGCTGGCCAATGAAGAAATCGTGCGCCTGTTTCGCGAAATTATGTCGGTCTGCCGGGCGCTGGAACAGCCCATGAAAATCGGCTTTCTGGGCCCGGACGGTACCTTCACCCAGGCAGCCGCGCTAAAACACTTCGGCCGTTCGGTGCAGACCCTGCCGCTGATGACCATCGATCAGGTCTTTCATGATGTCGATTCGGGCGCGCTGGATTACGGTGTCGTGCCGGTGGAAAATTCTACGGAAGGCGTCATCAGCCACACCCTTGATCTGTTCATCAACTCACCCGTGAAGATTTGCGGTGAGATTGAGTTGCGAATTCATCACCACCTGCTCGGCTTGGCGGAGTCCTTGCGCGGCGTTAAGCGTATTTATGCGCATCAACAAGCGCTGGCCCAGTGCCGCCTGTGGCTCGCCGCTCATACGGCGGGGGCGGAGCTGCTGCCTGTCAGCAGCAATGCAGAGGCGGCGCGCCTTGCGGGTCAGGAACCCACGGCGGCGGCCATTGCCGGGGATAGCGCGGCGGATATCTATCAGCTCAAGGTGCTGGCCTCCAATATTGAAGATGAAGTTAACAATACGACCCGCTTCCTGGTAATCGGCAGGCAGGATACCGCGCCCAGCGGCAACGATAAGACCTCGCTGCTGGTAACCACGCGTAACCGCCCCGGGGCCTTATCCCGCTTGCTGGAACCGTTCGCGCGCAATGGCATCAGTCTGACGCGCATTGAGTCACGCCCCGCCCGGCAAGGCACCTGGGATTATATTTTTTTCATGGACGTGGACGGTCACGTCAAAGACCAGACCCTGCGCGAGACGCTGAAAGAACTGGAGGCGGAGGCGTCGCTCGTGAAGATCCTCGGTTCTTATCCAAAAGCCGTGTTATGAACAGACCTGATTTCAGCAAAATGCCTGCGCGTATTATCGACCTGGCCCTGCCCGGCGTTAGAAAATTGCAACCCTATATTCCGGGCAAACCGGTAGCCGAGCTGGAGCGCGAATACGGTGTGCGCGATGCCATCAAGCTCGCCTCCAACGAGAATCCCCTGGGCCCCGGTAAAATGGCGCTGGCGGCGGCCTGCGATTGCCTGGACGATCTTGCCCGCTACCCGGACGGCAATGGCTTTGCACTGAAAACCAGCCTCGCCGGCAAGCATGGCGTGGGCATCAATCAAATCACGCTGGGCAATGGCTCGAACGAGATCCTGGAGCTCATGGCGCGCGCCTTTGTCTCGCCCGCGGACGAGGTGGTGTTTTCCGAGCACGCCTTTGCCGTTTACCCGCTGGTCACGCAGGCCGTGGGCGCGCAAGCGCGCATAGCCTCGGCACGCCAGTGGGGGCATGATCTTGCTGCCATGCAGGATCTGATCGGCGCGCGCACGCGCCTGGTGTTCATCGCCAATCCGAATAATCCAACCGGCACCTGGCTCAATGCTGCCGACCTGGAAGGCTTTATCGGGAATCTTCCCGCACACGTCCTGGTGGTTGTGGATGAGGCCTATTTCGACTATGCGCGCGCTGCGCGGCAAGACTATCCCGATGCGCTGCAGTGGCTGGCGCGCTATCCGAATCTGGTCGTGGCGCGCACCTTTTCCAAGGCCTACGGGCTGGCCGGGCTGCGCATAGGCTATGCCGTTTCCCACCCCGATGTGGCGGATATGCTGAACCGCGTGCGCCAGCCGTTTAATCTGAACAGCGTGGCCCTGGCGGCGGCGCTGGCTGCCCTGGCCGATAGCGAGCATCTTGCACGCAGCCTGAAAGTAAACCAGGAAGGCATGCGGCAATTGACCGCGGCCTTTGCGGACCTGGGTCTGGAGTTTATTCCGTCGGCGGGCAATTTCATCAGCCTCGACGTGCAGCGCGAGGCCGCGCCCGTGTATGAAGCGCTCTTATATGAAGGTGTAATCGTGCGGCCCGTGGCCAATTACGGCATGCCGCGGCATTTGCGTATCACCGTAGGCCTGGCGCAAGAGAATGCGCGTTTCATTGCGGCCTTGGCGAAGGTTCTTGCGAGATGATTCAATTACTTATCTTGCTAATAGAATGTTATGCATTAGCTTTAACGGACCGCCGTGATTAATAGATTAGTGGTTATCGGCGTCGGTTTGATCGGCGGTTCGCTGGCCCTGGCCCTGAAAAAAGCCGGTGCCTGCCGTGAGGTCGTCGGGGCCGGTCGCAACCCGCTACACCTTAACAAGGCCGTGGAGCTGGGGGTTATCGACCGCTTCGAAACCGACATCGGCCGGGCCGTGCAGGGCGCCGATATGGTGGTGCTGGCCGTGCCGGTCGGCGCCATGGAGGCGAGCTTTGCACAGCTCCGCGGACATTTAGAGCCGGATGCCGTGTTCACCGACGTAGGCAGCACCAAGGGCAGCGTGGTGGAGGCGGCGCGGCGGGTTTTTACGCAGGTACCCGCTGCATTTGTCCCCGGTCATCCGATTGCCGGCACCGAGGACAGCGGTGTGGCGGCGGCCGTGGCCGGGCTTTTTCAACAGCGGCGCGTAGTGCTGACCCCGCTTCCCGAAACCAGCGCCGAGGCCCTGGCCAAGGTGCGCGAAATGTGGCAGCGCGTCGGCGCCGAGGTCGTGGAGACCGGCGTTGCCCATCATGATGAGGTATTGGCTGCCACCAGCCACCTGCCGCATCTGCTCGCGTACACCCTGGTGGACACGCTGGCGCGCATGGATACGAGCGAGGAGATTTTTCGCTACGCGGCGAGCGGCTTCCGCGATTTCACGCGCATTGCCGGGAGCAGTCCGCAGATGTGGCATGACATCTGCCTCGCCAACCGCAACGCGATCCTCGATATGATAAGGCGCTTCACGGAGGATCTGGAGCAACTGGCGGTAGCCCTGCGTACAGAAGACAGTGCGGAGATTTTAGGTCGCTTCACCCGCGCCAAGGGCGCGCGCGACCGCTTCAAGGCCGGCAAGCCGTAACGGTATAGGCTTACCGAGCATTAAATTACACCTTCTCTTTAACTGCTCACTTCAAAATTACCGGCGCGAAGTTTAACCATGGATAGTCCCGTGAACTACACCGTCATGCCCAGCGGTCCGCTCTGCGGACGCTTGCGCGTGCCGGGCGATAAGTCGATCTCGCACCGCTGCATCATGCTCGGCTCGATCGCGACAGGCGTGACCGAGGTCAGCGGTTTTCTGGAAGGCGAGGACAGCCTGGCTACCTTGCAGGCGTTCCGTGCCATGGGGGTGCGTATCGAGGGGCCGCAGCAGGGCAAGGTAATCATCCATGGTGTTGGTTTGCATGGACTACGGTCACCGGATAAGCCCTTATACCTGGGCAACTCGGGCACCTCCATGCGCTTGCTGGCGGGCCTGTTGGCGGGTCAAGCATTTGATGTGGAGCTGCACGGCGATGCATCCCTGACGCGCCGTCCCATGAAGCGCGTGACCGAGCCTTTGACCGCCATGGGCGCACAGATCGAAACCGGCCTTAAGGTTACCGCGCCGCTGCGCATACGCGGCATGAGATCGCTCAGGGGCATCGACTACCAACTTCCCGTTGCCAGTGCGCAGGTGAAGTCTTGTCTGTTATTGGCCGGTCTTTACGCGCAGGGCCGCACCTGTGTCACCGAACCCGCACCCACGCGCGATCACACCGAGCGTATGTTGAGCGGTTTCGGCTATCGCCTGGAGCGGCGCGCTAACACGGTTTGCCTGGAAGGCGGAGGCGCGCTCACGGCAACGCGCATCGATGTGCCCGCCGATATCTCATCGGCGGCCTTCTTTATGGTAGGCGCAAGCATAACTCCCGGCTCCGATATCACCCTGGAGCACGTCGGCGTTAATCCCACGCGCATCGGGGTCATTAATATCCTGCGCCTCATGGGGGCCGATATCGAGCTTGGCAACGAGCGCGATATCGGCGGCGAGCCGGTGGCCGATATACGCGTGCGCGCCAGCCGCTTGCAGGGCATACGCATTCCCGAGGAACAGGTGCCGCTCGCGATCGATGAGTTTCCGGCCCTGTTCGTCGCGGCCGCCTGCGCCGAGGGTGAGACCGTGCTTACAGGCGCGGAGGAATTGCGTGTGAAGGAAAGTGATCGTATCGCGGTTATGGCCACGGGTTTGCAGCGCCTGGGTATTAAGGCCACGGCCACGCCGGACGGCATGCTTATAAAAGGCGGCGCGATGAGCGGCGCCACCATCGACAGTCAGGGTGATCACCGCATCGCCATGGCCTTTGCCATGGCCGGGCTGCGCGCCGCAGGGTCTATCCTTATTAACGACTGCGCCAACGTGAACACCTCGTTCCCCGGATTTGTCGCATTGGCGCGCGCGGCCGGTTTACTGATCGAAAGCGATCAAGCCGATAGCCATGTCTGATCCTGGCGTCCCGGTCATCGCCATCGACGGGCCTAGCGGCTCCGGCAAGGGCACGATCAGCCAGATCGTTGCAGAAAACCTGGGCTGGAATTTTCTGGACAGCGGTGCGCTGTACCGTTTGATCGCGCTCGCCGCCGAGCAGCGGGGCGTAGACCTGGACGACGGAGAAGAGCTGGCGCGGCTCGCCACGCACTTAAATGCCCGCTTTATTTCAAATGCCGGTTCGGCCCAGTCGAATCCAAGCGCAGTCGAGGCATGTGTAATGCTCGATGCCCGGGATGTTACCCAACTGTTGCGCAGCCAGGCGTGCGCGGAGGCAGCCTCGCGGGTCGCTGCGCTGCCACAGCTTAGAGCGGCGCTGCTCGAACGGCAACGCGCCTTCCGCAGGCCGCCGGGGCTGGTAGCGGATGGGCGTGATATGGGCAGCGTGGTGTTTGCGGACGCCGCGCTCAAGATTTTCCTTACCGCGAGCGTAGAACAGCGCGCACAAAGACGCTATAAACAGTTGATAAACAAAGGAATTAATGCCGATATTCGAACCCTGGAGGCCGAGCTTGCCGCACGTGATGCGCGCGATAGCGGACGCAGCATAGCGCCGCTTAAGCCCGCCCCCGGCGCTATAAAAATAGATTCATCAACGCTTTCCATACAGGAAGTTGTTCTGCTCATCCTGAGTTTGTGGCAAAATACGCAGTTCCAGCAGAACACGTTGTCTTAGGCGGTCTGGTATTTTCCGTAAATACCGGCCTTTTATAAACTTAACCAGGCGCGGTAACGCGCTATTCATTGGCCCGCACATCCTCACCAGGCCCCAAGGTTTCTAAACCATGATCGAAAGTTTTGCAGAATTATTTGAAGAGAGTTTGGTCGGCAAGCAAATGCGTCCCGGCACCATCGTCACCGGCATCGTGGTTCACGTAGGCCGTGATGTCGTCATCGTCAACGCCGGCCTGAAGTCCGAAGGCGTTATTCCCATTGAACAATTTTATAACGAAGACGGCAGCCTCGAAGTTGCCGTCGGCGATCAGGTCGACGTGGCGCTCGATGCCATGGAAGACGGCTTTGGCGAGACCAAGCTCTCGCGCGAAAAGGCCAAGCGCGATCAATCATGGACCCGTCTGGAAAGGGCCTTCGAGGCCGGCGAGACCATCACCGGTTTGATCAGCGGTAAGGTCAAGGGCGGCTTTACCGTCGAAATCAGCGAGATTCGCGCGTTCCTGCCCGGTTCGCTGGTCGATGTACGCCCGGTACGCGACACCACATTCCTGGAAGGCAAGGAACACGAATTCAAGGTCATCAAGCTCGACCGCAAACGCAACAATGTTGTGGTATCGCGCCGCGCCGTGGTGGAAACCGAGAGCGGCTCCGAGCGCGAAAACCTGCTGGGCAATTTACAGGAAGGCGAAATCGTCAAGGGCGTGGTCAAGAATTTGACCGATTACGGCGCGTTTGTGGATCTGGGCGGTCTTGACGGCCTGCTGCATATTACCGACATGGCCTGGAAGCGCGTCAAACACCCCGGTGATATCGTCAAAGTCGGCGATGAGATAGACGTCAAGGTTCTCAAGTTTGATAAAGAGCGCAATCGCGTCTCGCTGGGCCTGAAGCAAATGGGGGATGATCCCTGGGTCTATCTGTCCCGCCGTTACCCGCAAGGCAGCCGTCTGTTCGGCAAGATTACCAATATCGCCGATTACGGCTGTTTTGTGGAGATCGAGGACGGCGTTGAAGGCCTGGTGCACGTCTCCGAGATGGACTGGACCAATAAGAATGTCCACCCCTCCAAGCTGGTGCAGTTGGGTGACGAAGTCGAAGTTACCGTGCTGGACATCGATGAGGAACGCCGCCGTATCTCCCTGGGCATGAAGCAATGCCGGCCTAATCCGTGGGAAGAGTTTGCGTCCACCCACAACAAAAACGACAAAATCGTGGGCAAGATTAAATCGATTACCGATTTCGGTATCTTTATCGGCTTGGACGGCGCGATCGACGGCCTCGTACACCTGTCCGACATCTCCTGGAATGCTCCCGGCGAAGAGGCGGTGCGCAATTACAAAAAAGGCGATGAGATCGAGACCGTTATCCTGGCCGTTGACCCGGAGCGCGAGCGCATTTCCCTGGGTATCAAGCAACTCGATAAAGATCCGTTTTCCAACTACGTTGCGGTACAGGCTAAAGGCAGTATCGTGAAGGGTGTGGTCAGCGAGGTCGATGCGAAGGGCGCGGTGGTGACGCTGAGCGAAGGTGTGGAAGGCTATCTGCGCGCCTCCGAGTTGACCCGCGATCGTATTGAAGACGCACGCATCATGCTGAAGGTCGGCGATGAAGTCGAGGCCAAGTTTATGGGCGTCGATCGCAAGAACCGGACTATCACGCTCTCGGTAAAGGCAAAAGATCATGAGGACGAGGCCGAGGCGGTGCAGGATTACAGTCGCGCGAGCGCGGCCGGCACGACCAGCCTGGGCGATATCCTGAAGGAACAGATGGAGATCAAGAACGGCTAACGCATGCATCCGGTGAACTTACCAGTCCCTATGGCGATCTCAAAGGTAACCGGTTTTTTTGCGGGCAGGGGCGATTCCGGATAATTAAAGGATATAGTGACGGCGGAACAGGGAATGAAACTATGACCAAATCAGAATTGATAGAGATACTCTCACATAAGCAAACTCATTTGGCCCCTAAGGATATCGAGCTAACGGTTAAAACGATACTTGAGCAAATGGGGCAGACCTTGGCTAAGGGCGAGCGTATAGAGATTCGCGGTTTCGGCAGTTTTTCACTTCATTATCGTCCCCCGCGCATGGGCAGAAATCCGAAGACCGGGGAAGCCGTGTCCCTGGCGGGGAAATACGTCCCTCATTTTAAACCGGGGAAGGAATTACGCGAACGGGTCAACGAAGATAGCAAAACGTAAGCTGCAGAGTACGGTAAGACAAAGGAAACGGCATAGCTTATCGGCATATGCCGTTTTTTTTGGCGCAAAAATGGAATAACCTACTCAGGTATCTCGGGTATTCAAGGGTAAGCCAATACCTTCCCTGAATCAGAGCAGGCCTTAGCATTACCAACGGGAGATGTAGCATGATGCGTATTGTTCGCTTGATTTTCTATATTCTTGTCCTGCTCCTGGGATTGAGTTTTGCCGTTCTCAATGCGCAGAATGTATCACTGAATTATTATTTCGGAATGTGGCAGGCCCCACTGTCATTGACGCTGGTACTGGCACTGGCCTTGGGTGCGTTGTTGGGGGTAGTCGCCTGCCTCGGTTTATTGATGAAATTAAAAAATGAGGTAAATACCTTACATAAGGCAGCCAAATTGTCTGAGACAGAGATATTGAATCTGCGTGCAATGCCCCTTAAGGACCTCGAATAGTGCTGCAATGGTTGTTCTTGCTGCTGCCGGTGGCGGCTGTATCCGGCTGGTGGCTGGCGAAGCGCCAGACGCGCCGCGAAGGACCGAATGGTTCGGAGTTATCTTCGAATTATTTCAAGGGACTCAATTACCTTCTTAACGAACAACCGGATAAGGCCATCGAGGTGTTTGTACGCATGCTCGAGGTCGACAGTGAAACGGTGGAAACCCATCTTGCGCTGGGCAATTTATTTCGCCGCCGCGGCGAAGTGGACCGCGCCATCCGTATCCATCAAAATCTCATCGCCAGACCCACCTTAAGCAGGCAGCAACGCACCCAGGCATTACTGGAGCTCGGGCAGGATTACATGAAGGCGGGGTTACTCGATCGTGCCGAAACATTATTTTTGGAACTGATCGATTTAAACGACCATGCCGAGCCGGCCTTACGTCACTTGATCGATATTTATCAGCAGGAAAAGGATTGGGACAAGGCGATTGCCGCTATACAAAAACTGGAGTTCTTGAGCGGAGCCTGCAAGGCGCCCGTCATCGCGCATTATCATTGCGAATTGGCCGAACAGGCCCGTCATAACAATGACCTCGCTCTTGCACGTAGAGAGGTCAGGCAGGCGCTCGACTGCGACGGCAATTGCGTGCGGGCGAGTCTGCTGTTGGGGGATATGGAGGCGTCTCAGGGCGATTATAAGGCCGCGATTCGAAATTTTAAAAACGTTCAGCATCAGGATGCGGATTATTTGCCCGAGGTCATCGCTCCGTTACTGAATTGCTATAGCAAGCTGGGTATGACCCGCGAGATGATCGATTATTTAATGCAGATTTTGCAAAAGCACAACAGCATTAGTTTGATGCTTGCCCTGGCGGAACTGCTGCGCGAGCAGCACGGCGATCTGGAGGCGGGCCTGTTTATCACCGAGCAATTACGCCGGCGTCCTTCGGTGCGCGGCCTGGGCCGGCTTATCGAATTGAATCTTACGCATTCCGAAGGCGGGGCAAGGGAGAATTTACTTATCCTCAGAGACTTGACGGAAAAATTGCTGGAGGGGAAGCCCGTTTATAAATGCAGCAACTGCGGCTTTACCGGAAAGATCATGCATTGGCAATGTCCCGGATGCAAAAACTGGAACAGCGTGAAGCCGATACAGGGAGTGGAAGGTGAATAATTCGCGCATCATCGTAGCCTTGGATTACGCTACTGCGGATCAGGCCTTGAAATTTATCAATAGGCTGGAGCCGGCATCCTGCCGCATTAAGGTCGGGAAAGAATTATTTTGCCGCAGCGGTCCGGCATTGGTAGAAAAACTGGTGAGGCTGGACTTCGATGTGTTCCTCGATCTTAAATTCCACGACATTCCCAATACGGTGGCGCAGGCCTGCCGCGCGGCAGCCGACCTGGGGGTGTGGATGATGAACGTACATGCCCTGGGCGGGAGCAAGATGATGGAGGCCGCGTGCTCCGCACTGGCAGGGCAGGCGCAGCGGCCGTTATTGATAGCGGTTACCGTGCTTACCAGTCTTGACGAACACGATATAAAGGCAGTCGGCCTGTCCGGCAGCACGGTGCAGAACGTGGAGCGGCTCGCCTTACTGGCCCGGCATGCCGGCATGGACGGTGTTGTGTGTTCGCCGCAAGAGGCCGCTGTATTGCGTAAGTCCATAGGTGATGAGTTCTGTCTGGTAACCCCGGGCATCCGTCCCGCGGGTTCCACCCAGGATGATCAGCGGCGCGTCATGACCCCGCATGAGGCTATTCATAGCGGTGCGGATTATCTCGTGATCGGACGCCCGATTACAGCGGCAAGCGATCCCATGCACGCCCTGATGACGATAAAAGCGGAAATAGAAACTGCTGTAGTGTAACGATAAGATTACGGCCCGAGCGACCGGAGGACAAGGTTCATCGGACCGTTTATCCTTGACAATTCCGGCGTTTAACCTAAACTTGAAGCCGGTGTTACACAGGGGACGGCAAAGGTATCGGAAGTAAGGAAGCTTATGAATATCGAAACGTATTATCTCTCATCAGTAAGCGTAGCAGCGACCTTATTTTCCCTCCTGCTTATTGCGTGGGCCTTGATCAGTATCTGGCTTGTCGTTCGCCTGAGGAAGGTACTTGACAAGGTGGACAAGCTAACTGACACTACCTCAGACATGGCTCATAGCGTTAACGAGCTGGTTCAGACAAGTACGCAACGCCTCATTTCCCTCGAGAAGGCATTTTTAACCGCGCAGGGGATAAAGCACCTCGCGTACATCATTGTCGATATGTTTCATAACAGGAAGGACGATAAAAAAGGAGCTACGCATGAAACACAATGAAGATACCCATGAAGGCAGCAAGAGCGGAATAGCAGTAGGCAGTTTGGCCTTGGGCGCTATCGCCGGCGCTATAGCCGGCATCCTTTTCGCCCCCCAGTCCGGCAAAGAAACCCGGGACGAGATAAAGGACACCCTGAGCAAGATAAAAGATGAAGTCGCGGTAAGATTGAGCGAGCTGAAAGATGTAACGCAGGAGACGTATCATAACGTGGTTGACTCGGTAGTCCAGGCGTACCAGGACACGCGCGAGTTGACCGATGAGCAGGCCAGCAGGATTAAATCCGACCTGGATAAGGGTTACGAAAATATTAAACAGGTTGCCAAACGCACGGCCAGTGACGTTAAAAGTACGATGTAAATGTAATTTGTCGACATAAAAAAGGCGCTCAGGCGCCTTTTTTATGTCCATTACTTATCTGACGCCCCTGTACAGGGTTCATGTAAACGCGCGCTAAAGCTTCCTCC
>JBDSTW010000042.1:0-14174 GCA_039928055.1 Gammaproteobacteria bacterium
AAATACCAGGCGATCATCATGGGCATGGCGAGCTTCATGGTCTCGGCCGGCTGAAAGCGCACCAGACCAAAGTCCAGCCAGCGCTGCGCGCCTTTGCTGATATCGCCGACCAGCAATACGGCGATTAATAAAATAAGCCCGCCACCGAACAGCCAGGGCGCCCATCCGAGAAAATAACGCACGGGGATTTGCGCCACGGCAAACATCACCGCAAAGGCCAGGAGCAGGCGCAGGGCTTGGCGCATAATGATGGCGTCATCCTGGCCGCCGGCGCTGTAGAGGATAACGAAGCTCATCAGCGACAGCAGTAGCAGGCCGCTCAGCAGAGGTATGTCGATGTGCAGTCGTTGGGAGATGGACATGCGCATGGCTTATTGCAAGGCAGTTACTACAGGCACGGGATAATCGGCAAAGTATTGATCGAATAACATGCGCGCGATAGGCGCGGCAACCGTGGCGCCGTGATCGCCGTTTTCCACTATCACGGCTACGGCAATGCGCGGTTGTTCCGCGGGCGCAAAGGCGATGAATAAGGCGTGGTCGCGCAAGCGCTCGGCAGTCTTTGCGGAATTATATTTCGCATCCTGCTTGATACCGAAGACCTGGGCGGTGCCGGTCTTTCCGGCGATCAAATAATCGGCGCCCACGCCAATGGCGCGCGCCGTACCACGGTCACTGTTCACCACGCGGGTCATGGCGGTCAACACGCTATCCCAATTCGCGGCGTTGGCCACGGGTACGCTTTTCAGCGGCAGCGGTTTCTCCAGGAGCATCTTTTGATCGTGCGGATTTTGCACGCCGAAGACCACGCGGGGTTGCATGCGTTGTCCGCGGTTGGCGAGGGTTGCCGTGGCCACGGCGAGTTGCAGCGGCGTGACCAGTGTGTAGCCCTGGCCGATGCCGGTAATCAAGGTCTCGCCCGGATACCAGGGCTGACTGCGCGCGCGGCGTTTCCACTCGGCTGAGGGATTAAGGCCCGCCAGCTCCCCATCGATGTCGATTTTGCTCTTGCTGCCGAAACCGAATTGGCTCATGAAGTCGTGCAGACGATTGATCCCCAGCGCCTGGGCCAGCGTGTAGAAATAGACATCGCAGGATTCCACGATGGCCTTGTCCAGCGCGACCGAACCGTGCCCAGTGCGTTTCCAGTCGCGGTAGTTATGCTGTTTGCCCGGCAGTCTAAAAAAGCCGGGACAGAAGACACTCTTCTCCGCGCTGATCTGGTTGAGCTCCAAACCGGCCAGGCCGATGAAGGGCTTGACCGTGGAGCCTGGCGGATAAAGGCCGCGCATGGCACGGTTATATAAAGGCTGATCGGGCGATTTTGCCAGCGCGTCATAATCCTTGGCGTCGATACCGTTGACGAACGGGTTGGGGTCATAGCCGGGCATGCTGGCCAGGGCCAGTACCGCACCGGTAGGGATGTCCAGCGCGACCACCGCGCCGCGCCGCGCGCCGAGTGCGCCTTCCGCCAAGGCCTGGAGCTTGATGTCGATGTTGAGGTAAAGGTTTTGGCCGGCCGTGGGAAGCGTCTTGCTCAGCACGCGTAGCCGGCGACCCTGGGCATTGGTTTCCACTTGCTCGACGCCGACCGTGCCGTGCAAGGTGCCTTCGTAGGATTTTTCTATGCCCGCCTTGCCGATGTGCGTGGTGCCGCTGTATTGCGCGGCATTAAGCTTAGGTAGGTCGCTCTCACTGATGCGCCCCACATAGCCTACGGCATGTACGGCCAGGGAGCCGAACGGATAATGACGCGCCAGCGCCGCCGTTACATCCACGCCCGGAAAGCGCGGCCGGTTTACCGCAAAGCGCGCCACCTCTTCCTCGCTTAAGCGAAAGCGTAGCGGCACGCCGTTCGTCATGCGCTTTTGTTTGAGCGTCTTGCGAAAGCGCTTGATGTCGCTGTCGGAAATGGTGATAAGTTTCTTGAGAGCGGCCAGTGTGGCATTGAGATTTTTGACCTGTTCGGGGACGATTTCCAGACTGAAGGAGGGCAGATTCTGTGCGAGCAATATGCCGTTGCGGTCGAAGATAAGTCCGCGCGAGGGCGGAATCGCCACGATGCTGATGCGATTGTTCTGTGACAAGGTGGTGTAATGCTCGTGGTGATAGATTTGCAGAAAGATGAGCCTTGCGATCACTGCGAACACCAGCAACAAGGTAAACAGCATGGCGACCTTGGTGCGTTTAACAAATAGCTGAGTCTCACGGATATGATCGCGGATTTGATCTCGGTCGGTGATGCGGCGATTCATAACGGCTACGCTGGGCAGCTTGGAACAGACAGGCGAGCTAAAATTAAAGTATTACCCACGCCGTTGCTACTTGCGGGCAGCAGTAACATAGTTTCGGCCCAAGGCGCGCAATAGCGCAAAGATCCCGGGCCAAAAGAGCATGCTGGCCAGCGAAGGGATAAAATAACTCAGACTCCACGGCGGATGACCGGTAACGCCCTTCACCCAGAGCACCAGCATCTGCTCGGTGGCGATGAGGAAGAATACGATCAGGGATTGTTGCCAGACGTGTACGGTAGCGATACGCCGGTGTAGCTTAAGGGTCAAGAAGGCCACCACGGCCAACGCTAGCGCATGCTGCCCCAGCAGGCTATCGGTCAAAACATCCAATAGGAGTCCAAGACCCCAGCCTACGGCTATGCCTATGCGCTGAGGTAGTGCCAAGCACCAGTAGATCAATACCAAGGCCACCCATTCAGGGCGGTAAACAAGCGCCCACGAGGGCAGCGGCATTATGGCCAGGGCCAGCGCCAGGGAAAAACTGAACAGCACAAAAAGCCAGCCGCCCCGTCCGTTCCACTGATGGCTGCCGGTGCCCGTGGCGTAGGGTTCTCTATTCAATGGGATCATCGGCATTGCCCGGCAGGGTAGGGGTAGTGGACGCTGCGGCGGAAGGCGGCGTCTGAGGCGCAATTGCCGGATTAGCGGATTGTCGCGGCGGACTGGCCGGGGAAGCGCCTGCGAGAGGCTTAGCCGCCATCGGTTTTTCGGCTATAGAGGGTTGAACGGTTATGGGTTTTGTTTTGGTCGGCCACACCAGCAGCACCTCACGGCTGTGCTCCAGGCGTGCGCTGGGCTCCGCACTGATCTTGGCGAAGGGCTGCCCCGGCTGGCGCTCCACGGCGACGATCTTGGCGACCGGGTAATCCGCCGGGAAACCGCCGCCCAGCCCCGAGGTAATCAACAAGTCACCTACGCGCACATCGGCATTTTTGGACTGGTAAGGCATATCCAGGCGGTTGAAGGAACCGGTGCCGATGGCGAGCCCGCGCAGCCCGTTGCGATTGATCTGCACGGGTAGGGCATGGCTGGGATCGGTAATGAGCAAGGCGGTACTGGTAAACGGCCCGACATGGACGATCTGTCCCATCACGCCGCTGGCATCGAGCAGCGGCTGGCCCGCGACCACGCCCCTGACCGAGCCTTTATTCAAGGTAACCTGGTGGCGGAACGGATCCATATCCACCGCCAGCAATTCTGCGATGAGCATGCGCTCATCCAGTTTGCGCGAAGACTGCAAGAGTTCCCGCAGGCGCATATTTTCCGCCTCGAGGGCGGCAAATTTTTGCAGGCGTACCTTCAGTAACAGGTTCTGCCGGGCCATGCGCTCGTTATCTTTGACTAAGGATGCATGGCTGGACAGGCCTTTATCCAGTAATTGTTTCCATACGGCAGGTAAATTCACCACATACTGCACCGGATACACCAAAAGGGAGAGGCCTGCACGTAAATCCTTCAGGTGAAGCTGACGATGATCCACCGTCATGAGAATAAGGGAGATCATGGTAAAAAATAACAAGCGCAATATGAGAGAAGGCCCGCCCATGAACAGGGGCTTCATCTGGCTCTGCCGGGGGAAGGGCGCTCTCATTTCAGTGAATTGGCGCAGGGATACGCGTCGAGATGGCAGGTGAGCAAATCGAATGCAGGGCTAGTAGTAGCGACCCCTTGCTGCGGATGACGATACTTTCTCATTATAAGGTGGATTTTAAATTGGTCTGAACTGCTGTGAATCACCGGCTCGGTAATCCTGTCGGCAGCGGCAATCCCCTCCTGCTTTGTTCAATGATACTTGCGGTTTGGCCCAGGGCCGCTCATTCATTAAATTCAGGTATGCAAAGTCAGGGCCAGAGTGCAGTTTAGGGCTGCCTAAGGCGTTGCGTAGAATGGCGATAATGAAGTTTTTGGAAGAGAGGAGGCCGGCGAATGAGCGCCTATGTTCTCGCTCCCTTCCGTGGGGAGGTCTAGTCCAACACAAAGACGTCGCGGCCGCGCTCCTCGATCATTTCGAGCGCCATGCCGCCACCGCGCGCCACGCAAGTCAGCGGGTCATCGGCGATCACCACGGGCACGCCGGTTTCTTCCGTCAACAGCTTGTCCAGGTCGCGCAGCAGCGCGCCGCCGCCGGTGAGCACCATGCCGCGCTCGGCCACGTCCGCGCCGAGCTCAGGAGGAGTCTGTTCCAGCGCCGTGCGCACCGCGCCCACGATCCCCGCCAAGGGCTCTTGCAGGGCCTCGAGAATTTCATTGCTATTGAGCGTGAAGCTGCGCGGCACACCCTCGGCCTGATTGCGGCCCCACACCTCGATCTCGCGGATCTCGTTGCCCGGGTAGGCGGAGCCTATTTCGTGTTTGATGCGTTCGGCGGTCGCCTCGCCGATCAGGCTGCCGTAGTTGCGGCGCACGTAGTTGATAATCGCCTCGTCAAAGCGGTCGCCGCCGATGCGCGCCGAGGCCGAATAGACCACGCCGTTCAGGGATATGATGGCGACCTCCGAAGTGCCGCCACCGATATCCAGCACCATGGAGCCGCTCGCCTCGCCAATCGGCAGGCCGGCGCCGATCGCAGCCGCCATGGGTTCTTCGATAAGATAGACCTCGCGTGCCCCGGCACCGGCGGCGGATTCTTTAATGGCACGCCGCTCCACCTGCGTGGAGCCGCACGGCACGCTGACCAGCACGCGCGGGCTGGGGCGGAAAAATTTATTCTCGTGCACCTTGTGGATGAAATGCTGGAGCATTTTTTCAGTGACGGTAAAATCGGCAATTACGCCGTCTTTGAGCGGACGAATGGCGGTGATATTGCCGGGCGTGCGGCCGAGCATGCGCTTGGCTTCAAGCCCAACCGCAGCAATTGTTTTCGGCCCGCCGGGGCCGCGCTCAACACGGATGGCAACCACGGACGGTTCATTGAGAACGATGCCTTTGCCGCGGACATAGATCAGCGTATTGGCGGTGCCCAGGTCGATGGAAAGATCGGTGGAAAAGAGTCCGCGGAAACGTCCAAACATAATAGAGAGGCAAATCCTGTGTGGGTAAAGGCAAACACTTTATCAATGCGACGGCCTTTGGGCAAGCGGCGCGGACGATAAGTGTTATAATTTAATTCTTATAGTTGCCTGGATTGCGTAATTTTCTGGAGTTGCTTTATGTCTTTGTCCGTATCCGAGGTGGAGAAGATCGCGCACTTGGCGCGCCTTGCGATTAACCCCGCTGACGTGCCCGCATACGCGCGCAATCTCTCGAATATCATCGGCTTGGTGGAGCAAATGCAGGCGGTGGATACCGGCGGCATCGAACCGATGGCACATCCGCTCGACGCCAGTGCGCGCTTACGTGCTGACGCAGTGACCGAATCCGATAAACGTGAGTGTTTTCAAGCGATTGCACCGCAGGTGGCCGCCGGGCTCTATCTAGTGCCCAAGGTAATTGAATAAAGCTATTAACGCAAAGACGCCAAGACGCAAAGGGCGCTAAAGAATGCACAGTATTAGAACCCCTTTATAAGCATAAATGATCTCCCGATTATCAGGAAATTTATGAGACCAGTTGAAAAACTTTGCGTCTTTGCGTTAGGTTTTTAAGGATTAAATGGAATGCACAATAACACTGTTGCCGAATTATCGCGCGCCCTGCAGCAAGGCAAATTTTCCAGCGAGGAGCTCACTCGCGCTTACCTTGCCCGCATTGAGCAACACAATACGGATCTCAATTGCTATATCAGCGTCGCCACAGAGCAGGCCCTGGCCGCGGCGCGCGCCGCCGATGCCCGCCGCAGTGCCGGTGGCGCGGGACCGCTGACCGGTATTCCGCTCGCGCAAAAAGATATCTTCTGCACTAACGGGGTAAAGACGAGTTGCGGCTCGCGCATGCTGGATAATTTTATCGCCCCGTATGACGCCACCACCGTGGAGCGCTTCAAACAGGCCGGCATGGTGATGCTCGGCAAGACCAATATGGATGAATTCGCCATGTGTTCGTCGAATGAAACGAGCTTTTACGGCCCGGTCAAAAATCCGTGGGATCTGGCCGCCGTGCCGGGCGGATCGTCCGGCGGTTCCGCAGCAGCCGTGGCCGCCCGCCTCGCACCCGCCGCCACCGGTACGGATACCGGCGGCTCGATTCGCCAGCCCGCCGCATTATGCGGCATCACCGGCATCAAACCGACCTACGGCCGTGTGTCGCGCTATGGCATGATCGCGTTTGCCTCCAGTCTCGACCAAGGCGGACCCATGACACGCACGGCGGAGGACGCCGCGTTGCTGCTGCAAGTCATGGCCGGTTTTGATGCGCGCGATTCGACCAGCGTGGAGCGGCCCGTGCCCGACTACAGCGCAACATTGAATGATTCCATGCGCGGCTTGAAGATCGGCCTGCCCCAGGAATATTTCAGCGCGGGTCTCGACCCCAAGGTCGCGGAGACGATTGACGCGGCGATCAAGGAATATCAAAAACTCGGCGCTATCGTGCAGGACATCAGCCTGCCCAATACGCATCTCGCCGTGCCGACATATTACGTTATCGCGCCCGCTGAGTGTTCGTCCAATCTGTCACGCTTCGACGGCGTGCGCTTCGGCTACCGCTGCAAGGATCCGAAAGATCTGGAGGATTTGTACAAACGCTCGCGCGGGGAAGGCTTCGGCGCGGAGGTCAAGCGCCGCATCATGATCGGTACGTATGTGCTGTCCGCCGGTTACTATGACGCCTATTATTTGAAGGCCCAGCAATTGCGCCGCTTGATCAGCGACGATTTCCGCCGCGCCTTTGAACAAGTAGATGTGATCATGGGGCCGACCTCCCCAACCGTTGCCTTCAATCTCGGCGAGAAGACCGACGATCCGGTGACTATGTACTTGTCCGACATCTACACGATCGCCGCGAACCTGGCGGGCCTGCCGGCCCTATCGGTGCCCGCCGGTTTTGTCGGCCGGCGCCCGGTCGGTTTGCAGATCATCGGAAACTATTTCGATGAGGCGCGGCTATTGAATGTCGCGCACCAGTATCAGCAGGTTACCGATTGGCATGCGCGCGTTCCAACGGACTTTAAATGAAGAATCTAACGCAAAGACGCCAAGACGCAAGGTAAAGACTTATTCATTCAAAAAAGCTTTGTCATTCTGAGGGAGCGTTAGCGAGCGAAGAATCTGGCCATAGACTTCGTGCATTTTTGTAAATTGTTATATTTTGCGTCTTTACGTTGTGTTTTGAAGCTTAATCTGGGGTTAATTATGGAATGGGAAACGGTCATCGGGTTGGAAATACACGCCCAGCTTGCCACCAAGAGCAAGATTTTTTCCGGGGCCGCAACGGCCTATGGCGCGCCGCCGAATACCCAGGCCTGCGCGGTTGATATCGGCTTGCCGGGCGTGCTGCCGGTGTTGAACGCGGGTGCGGTAGCCATGGCCGTCAAGTTCGGCTTGAGTGTGGGCGCCGGCATTGCGCGCCGCTCGATCTTCGCGCGCAAGAATTATTTTTATCCGGATCTGCCCAAGGGTTACCAGATCAGTCAATACGAATTGCCGATCGTGGCGATGGGGTATATCGAAATAGAGGTGGAGGGCGAGCCGCCCAAGACCATCGGCATTACGCGCGCGCACCTGGAAGAAGATGCGGGAAAATCGCTGCACCAGGAGGGTGCGGAGGATTTCCGCGGCCTGTCCGGCATCGATCTCAATCGCGCCGGCACGCCGCTGCTGGAGATCGTCTCCGAGCCCGATATGCGCTCGGCGAAAGAGGCGATAGCCTACATGAAAAAGATCCACGCGCTGGTGCGCTATCTGGAAATCTGCGACGGCAATATGCAGGAAGGCTCGTTCCGCTGCGATGCCAATGTCTCGGTGCGCCCCAAGGGCCAGGCGAAACTCGGCACGCGCGCGGAATTGAAAAACATCAACTCATTCCGCTTCGTGGAAAAGGCCATCAACTACGAGGTCGAACGCCAGATCGAACTCCTGGAGAGCGGCGGCACAGTGGCGCAGGAGACGCGCCTGTACGATGCCGAGCGCGACGAGACACGTCCCATGCGCTCCAAGGAAGAGGCCAACGATTACCGCTACTTTCCGGACCCCGACCTGTTACCGCTCGAATTGGACGAGGTCTTTATTGCACAGATCAGGCGTACGCTGCCGGAATTGCCGGATGAAAAGAAGCAGCGCTTCATGAATGATTATGCCTTGTCGGTGTACGAGGCAGGCGTGCTGACCGCGAGCCGGGAATTGGCCGATTATTTTGAAGCTACCGTGCGGGCTTCGGGCGGCGAGCCCAAGTTGGCAGCCAACTGGGTGATGGGTGAGTTGCTGGGTGCGCTGAACAAGGCGGGCCTCGATATTCAGGCAAGCCCGCTCAGCGCCACTCAACTCGGCGGCCTGATCCAACGCATTAAAGATAATACTATCTCCGGCAAGCTCGCCAAGCAGGTCTTCGAGGCAATGTGGAATGGTGATGGCGATGCCGACGTAGTAATCGCGGGTAAAGGTCTGCAACAGGTCACCGACAGCGGCGCCATCGAAAAGGCGATCGAGGCCGTGATGGCCGAGTTTCCGCAACAGTTGCAGCAGTACCGCACGGGCCAGGATAAGTTGTTTGGATTCTTTGTCGGACAGGTGATGAAGGCCACCCAAGGCAAGGCCAATCCGGCGCAGTTAAATGCCCTGTTGAAGGAAAAGCTGGGCGCAAAGTCGTAAACAATCCAACGCAAAGTTAAAAACCTTCACTCCTTATGTAAAGACTTAAAGGCATTGGATTCCGGGTCTCCGCCAAGCGGTGCCCGGAATGACGAATAAATCAGAGATTCCCTAAGATAGCTTTTTAATTTTTTGCGTCTTTGCGTTGAGTTTTTAAGATTAAAGGAATATCGATCATGGCCTATTTGATGAAAGATTATCACCCTCCCGGCACCGCACCAGGCACGCTTGAGGCGGTCGCCGGGGAAGACGCGAAGACCATGATGCATCTGCTCGAATACCGCGGCGAGCAGATAAATGTGCTCGAGATACACGACTTGCCCCAGCTTGCCCGCGAACTGGCCGACGGCCAGCCTCAATCGGCGGTCGCTTGGGTGCATGTAATCGGGCTGGGCGATGTAAAGATATTGCAGGGCTTGGCGGACTTGCTTAAATTGCATCCGCTGGCCATGGAAGATGTCACTCACCTCGGGCAGCGCCCCAAGGTGGAGAGCTACAATGATATTGTCTTTGCCGTTCTGCAATACCCCAGTTTTGCACAGGGTGAAATTAAGCTGGCGCAGATAGCGCTATTTGTAGGAAAGAATTTTGTAATCAGTTTCCAGCCCTCCGGCCCCGATCTGCTCGCGCCGTTGCGCACGCGTATTCTTGCTATGCACGCACGCATCCGTGAGCGTAACGCAGACTATCTTGCCTACGCCATTATCGACCTCATTGTCGATTCCACTTTTCCCGTATTGGAAGAAATGGGAGAACAATTGGACGCCCTTGAGGATGAGATTATCAATCGTCCTAGTAGCAGTATCATCAATACAATTTATCAAATGCGTCGCCAATTATTAGGCCTGCGCCGCGTGCTCTGGCCGCAGCGTGAGGTACTGGCACGGCTCAGTCACGAAGATCAGGATTTATTCGGTGCCGAGGTAAAGATTTATTTGCGCAACTCTTCCGATCACGCCGTGGAAGCGATGGACGTCGTAGAAGGTTATCGCGAAATGGCGGCGAGCATGTTGGATGTGCATTTATCCAATGCTACCAACCGGCTCACCGATGTAATGCGCGTACTTACGGTCATAGCCACGCTGTTTACGCCGCCCACTTTTATCGCCAGTATTTACGGCATGAATTTCGACCGCTCCAGCCCGTGGAATATGCCCGAGTTGGGTTGGAAATACGGTTATATCATGGTGTGGGCGATTATGGTTTTAATGATAACGGGGATGCTGTTTTATTTCCGCCGCAAGCGCTGGCTATGAAAGATCGGTAGCACGCGCTGTGCGCGCGCTATTTTTAGTCCAGCCCCAACTTTTTCAAGCGGTAACGTAACGCGCGGAAGGTAATCCCCAATAATTTTGCTGCGGCTGTTTTGTTGTAACGGGTCTGCTCCAGGGCCTTTACGATGGCCTCTTTTTCGATAGTGTCCAGATAAGGTTCGAGCGATAATTTATCGGAGTCGGCGACCGGTTCCGCACTGAATTGTTGCGGCAACTGCAGGTCTTGCGCATCGATAGTATTCCCTTCGCACAGCGTGATAGCGCGCTCCAGAATATTCTCTAATTCGCGCACATTGCCCGGGAACGGGTGTTTGATCAATGTATTCAGGGCCGCCTCGGTCAGATCCGGTTTGATGATATGGCCTTGCTGGGCAAGGCGGGTCAGGATGTGCTCGGCGAGGGGGGGGATGTCCTCCGGACGCTCACGCAGGCTGGGTACGTGTAGTTCGATGACATTAATGCGATAGAACAGATCCTGGCGGAATGTACCCTCTTTGACGAGATTGGCGAGGTCTTTGTGCGTAGCACTCAGGATGCGCACATCGATGGAGATTTCCTTTTGCATGCCTATCGGGCGCACGGCCTTTTCCTGAATCGCGCGCAGCAGTTTTACCTGCATGTGCAAGGGAAGGTCGGCAACCTCGTCCAGAAACAAGGTGCCGCCCTCGGCGACCTGGAACAGGCCGAGTTTGTCGGACGTGGCCCCGGTGAAGCTGCCCTTTTTATAACCGAAGAACTCGCTCTCCATGAGGTGTTCGGGGATAGCGCCGCAATTGACGGCGATAAACGGGCGGTCGGCGCGCGGCCCCTTCTCATGAATCAGGCGTGCCACGAGTTCTTTGCCGGTGCCCGATTCGCCGCTGATATAAATCGGTGCCTGGCTGCGCGCGAGCTTGGCGATCGTGGCGCGGGTCGTCATCATGGCCGGTGAATCGCCGAGCAGGGTCAGGCTGGAGGCGCGCGGCGTCGGCACAGGCCGGTCGGAGAGTTTTAACGCGGTGCTGACAAGATTGCGCAGCACCTGTAGTTCAATGGGCTTGGAAACAAAATCGAACGCTCCCGCCTTGAGCGCATGGATGGCGGTTTCCATGTTTCCGTAAGCGGTAATCACGGCCACGGGCAGCTCGGGATTGGATTGTTGGATGTGCTGCACCAATTCAATCCCATTGCCGTCGGGAAGGCGCATATCGGTGAGGCAGATATCGAAGTGATGTTTTAATAAGAGCGCACGGGCCTGAGCAACAGTTTCGGCGGCGTACGTGTCGATGTTCATGCGCCCCAGGGTAAGTTCTAAAAGCTCACGAATATCGGGCTCATCGTCTACTACGAGGGCAAGGTGTTGCGGCATGGTTATAGCGTCCCTGCAAGAAACAGAAGGAGAGTCACGCAGAACTCCAAAGGCGCATGTCCGCTATTGAAGCAGCGTCCGTGGCGCTTGAATTTGTTGTTTATCGGACCAAGCACTATAGGTAAGGCGGCATTTGATTAGGGTGAATATACAATGATGCGCCGTGATTGGAAAGTGCCGTGCAATTTGCCGCCACTCAAGATAGTTGCCTGCGCCGCGGGTCGGCGAAGGTGATGCGGAAACAGGTGCCGCCCGTGGACATCGTGATGTAGCTGAGGCGCGCCTGATTGCATTCGCAAAGTTCGCGCGCGATGTAAAGTCCGAGCCCGGTGCCGGCCTCTTCCGTGGTGAAAAACGGATCGAATATACGCGGAATGATCTCCGGTTCGATGCCGCAGCCAAAATCGATGACATCCAGAAACGGGGCATGCACTTCTTTAAGCAGGCCGCTACGCAGTTTCAGCTTCGGATTGGCATCCCGATCGACGTAGCGTAGACCGTTATCGCACAAATTCCACAGGATCTGATGCAGCTGGCTGGGGTCCATGCGCAAGATAATGTTTTGCACACTGTGTTCCACGGCGATCTGGCTGATATCGATGTGGTGGCTGCGCGCAAACTCGCTAATGAATTCGTCCAGCCAGGATTTCAGATCGAAGTCTTCGAGGCGAGAACGCTCACGCCGGCTGATTTGCAGCATATTCTCAATAATACGATTCATGCGCTGGGACTGCGCGCAGATGATTTGCGTGAGGCGTGACTCGCCGCTATTGAGCGCCACGGATTCCTCCAGCAACTGTCCGGCATGGCTGATCGCCGCCAGCGGATTGCGAATCTCATGGGCGATGCTGCCGGTGAGGCGGACCAGGGACGCCAATTTGAGTTGTTGCGCCTGCTGCGCAATGCCCGAGGTGTCCTCTAAAAATATCAAAGTTCCCGAGGCCGAGCCGGGACCCAGCACGGCAAAGCGGGGCAGGATATCCGCCGCGGTGTTGGAAGGCCGGAAACTGACAGACTCCGATAGGGGATTTTTGCGCCAGGCTGCTATTAACCTTACCAAGTCGGGCGAGATCTGTTCCAGCCGCTGGCGTTGATTGCTAGGCTGGACCCCCAGCAGGTGCCAGGCGGATTCGTTCATCAGGCGCGTTTCATCGGCGGCATCCAACACCACAATACCGGTCTGCATGCGCTGAATAATATACTCGGTAAGTTGCGCCATCTGGGCCAGGTCCACGGCCCGCTGAGCGGCCAGATTTTCCGTTGCGAAGGTGCGTTTGGCCAATAGGTGTGACAGCACGGCGGTGGCAAAAAAGGTTGCGCCGTACAGACCCGCCTGGGTATAACCGCTTGCATCGGCGAAATGCTGAAGGTGGGTATAGGTCTGCTCGCCCAGCGTCGCCAGGGTGGCGATGGCGGCAAACAAAATAACCGAGCGGCCTGCAGTCAAGACACCACTGGCCGCGATATCGACGACGAGTAGCATGCTCAGACCGCTACCGATACCGCCGCTGGTATGCGTCATCAGCGTAATAAATGCGATATCGAATAATACCTGAGCATAAAGTTGCAGTCGGAATACCGGCCAGCGTCTAAGCAGGGCAAAAGCGAAGCCGATGGCAAAGGCGAAATAGGCGATGCTGAGCACCACGAAGACTTGAGGATTACTCTCCCCGAGCGGGTGGGGCGGGCCGTTGCCCGTCATGAAAATCAGCAACAGGCCGGCCAGGGCTAAACGATAAAGCGTCAGTAAACCCAGCGACGTCCAGTTATGCGGCGGCTCGCTGCTCACCCCGGCGTGGAGTTTGTCCTGTAGGTAGGCCAAGATGGCTGTCATGATATTCGACATCCCGGTTGAAGACGTAAGATGACGCGCGGCTTAAGACCCGGCAACGATCGTAGTGTGTCCATGTCGATGGACTGCTGCGCAGCGGAAAGCTTATCCAAATCCGCAGGGACTCGCAATCCGCCAGCCTCCCGGATAGTGGCTCCGATTGATTCTTGTCGCAGCGAAGGATCTTCCTGCACAGCCTATTGGCTACCGGAAATCAGACCCTTCGCTATCGCTCAGGGTGACAGCAAAAATTTCAAACTGAGCTACTACCGCCTCCCGTGGATCTCGGCTGAAGATCGGGGTGTGCGGTTTTATATCCCGTCGCGGTGTTGCGGGGAACAATAATACTTCGCATTTTTTTTGACGGCTTCGGTCTCCGGCACATGCAATCCACACAGTTCGCAACGCACCATGGTACCGATGCGCTCTGGTTGTCCCGGCTGCCGGCGTACGCGCGGCGCGCGCTTGATATAATTACGCACCAGCGCAATTACGATCCAAAAAAACAGTGCTATCGCGAGGAGGCGGATCATGGGACGTTCGTATCGTGGAAGGGTGACTAGCATAGCCTATTTTGATTAAATCGCCCATTTCCCTCACAATAACGCCTTTTGCGAAGCGCCCATGAACCTCCACGAATTTCAGGCAAAACAATTCCTTACGGCCTATGGAATCCCCGTGCCCAAAGGTGCGCCCGCGCGGTCGGTCAGTGAGGCGCTGGCCATTGCGCGCGGCTTGAGCGAT
>JBDSTW010000043.1:0-4886 GCA_039928055.1 Gammaproteobacteria bacterium
TTCAGGTACAGGTAAAACGGCATGCTCAGATCGAACAGCATGACCCCAACCATAATACCGATGTGCAGGCGCCGCCACCGTGCCCAATAAAAACCGGCCAGCATGACGATATACGTGGCGGCGGCAAACAGGACAGTCCCGGCAATCATCGCTAATGCTAACACCTTTGTTAAAGCGGCAGTCTATCGGCGCGATGCTGGCCTTGTCTGCCGTTGCGAAACTCTGCTAGAGTGCGCTTCCCGAGCATTTTTCAGCGTTAAAGGTAGGTTATGGCAATACCGCAGCCCTCACGTTCTGCCTCAAACACATCCACACGCGCCGCCATTACGCTCATTATCACATCCCTGCTGGCCGTGCTACTGAGTATCTATCAATGGATTGAATTAGTACAGTTGCGCACCGCCGGCGACACCCTGCTCTGCTCGTTTAATGCAACCTTCAACTGCGCCGGCGTGTGGAATTCCGCGCTCGCGCAGAGCGTGCATAAGGCCACTTACATCCCGGTAGTTGGCTGGGGTTTGGCCTGGAGCTTCGTCGTCTTCCTTCTGGCCCTCTGGCTGTTAATCCAGGCGAAAAAGCCGGCGCCGGCCGGCGACACCGTACGCGCATTGCGCCTGACCACGGGCATCGGCGCACTCGTATGCATATTATTACTTGCCTATAGCGTGTCCATTAAAATCTTCTGCCCTACCTGTATCCTGTTTTATTTATTGGTGGCGGCCGCTGCTTACCTGGCCTTTAGACGATTGCGCACCCATGATCACGGGTGGGGACAAGCCGTGCTGCTCAGCGCCGGCCTATTGCTGGTCACGCTGGCCTTGCTGCTCTACCCCGGCTTGAATACCCCGCGCGAGAATTTGATTGCCGCCCAGCTTCCCACGGCATCCGCCGAGCAAACGCCCAGCCCCGCCGCGGCCCGGAATCCCCTGGAGGAGTTTTTGAATTCCTTGCCGATGGGCGTACAGCAAGCCACCAGCGATTCTCTTGCTATTTATCGCAGATCGCCGCTGCTGGAGAAACCGGTCGATCCCAAGCGCCTCGCCTTTGGCCCGGCCGATGCCCCGGTACGCTTAATCGAGTGGACGGACATCCGCTGTCCCCATTGCAAAAACCTCGAGACCGCGCTCTCCGAACTCCGCAAAATAACAGAGCCAGGCTCCTGGAGTCAGGAATCCCGCCATTTCCCGCTTGATAGCCAATGCAACTCCAAGGTCAGCCGCGCCGGCGACGGCGTCAGCTGCCTGGCCGCAAAACTGGAAATCTGCCTGATCGGATCGCCCGATTTTGCGCGTGTACGCACGGCTATGTTCGAGCAGCAGGACAAGCTTACGCAAGAGAGTATCTGGGATATTGTCGGCAAAGATCCGGCACGACGCACGTCTTTGCAAACGTGCGTGGATTCACCGGCGACTGCGGCGATCTTAAAAGAAGACATTGAGTACGCCGATCAGCACAAGATTGAAGGCACGCCGCTCGTTGTCATCAATGGCCGTAAGGCAACGGCGCTCCCGGCGGCCATCCTCAGCCTGATCATCACCAAGGGCCACGACGATGACCCGGCCTTTTTACTATTACCCTCGCCCGACCCGGAAATCCTGCGCTGACGCCTTGCCGGAACAAGCCAAAACCTTGACAAGCCCTGACTGAAACACGACCATTTCCGAGCCATGCAGGTGACATTTTTTGTAAGCATCGTCCGGTTAATTCATTATCTAACAGGAAATAAAATCCATTTCCAATCCAGCCGTGTTCTTAAATCGATTCGTCGAGCCGAATCTTCTTAAATACTTCGCCATCGCCAAGCCTGAGGTATAGTTGAATTAATGGCATATTATTTGCTGTAATTTACACAGTTGGGATGCGACTCAGCTAAAAACGAACAGGGGGGGTACATGAGGTATATCAGTGTTGCATTAGCTGCCTTGGTCAGCGCGGCGTGGATAAATATAAGCTGGGCAGAGCAGACGCTGGGCCTGCCACCCGTGCCGATTCCCGCAAATAACCCTCAAACCCCGGAAAAGATCGCCCTGGGTCAAGCCCTGTTTAACGACAAGCGCTTATCCGGTGATGGCACGATCAGTTGCGGCACTTGCCATAGCCCCGCCAAGGCCTTCACGGACAATCAGCCTACCTCGGAGGGCATAAACAAGAGCCGCGGCACACGCAATGCGCCGACGCTAATCAATGCCGCTTATTTTACCCATCAGTTTTGGGATGGCCGCCGTCCCAGCCTTGAGGCCCAGGCCAAGGATCCGCTCACCAATTCTATCGAGCACGGGCTGAAAGACCACGCTCAGGCGCTGGATATCATCCGTAAAGACGGCAGCTATCCCACGCAATTTAAGAGTGTGTTTGGCGTGGAGCCCGACAAGATCAGCATCGACCATGTAAGCATGGCCATAGCCTCCTTTGAACGTACCATCGTAGCCGGCAACTCACCGTTCGACCGTTATCTATACGGCGGTGATAAGACGGCGATGTCACCGGAGGCGATACGCGGCCTGGAAACCTTCCGCGGCAAGGCTAAGTGCAGTTCTTGTCACACTATCGGACCGACCTATGCACTTTTTACCAATAACGGCTTCCACAATCTCGGTGTAGGCTTCAGCAAGGTTGAGCCGCGTATGTATGAGATCGTCAATGCCTTCCGTGCCTCTGTCGCCGCCGGTAAGCCTGTGGACGAACTGGTGCTCAAAGAGAGCGATGTATCGGAATTGGGCCGCGTGCTCGTCACGATCACACCGACCGAGTTGGACACCAAGGCAATTGGCCGCTTCAAGACGCCGACGTTGCGCAGTGTGGAATTAACCGCCCCCTATATGCACGACGGCAGCCTGGCAACCCTGCTGGATGTAATAGAACTGTACAACACGGGCAATTTAAAGAATCCGCGCCTGGATCCGCTCTTCAAGCCGTTAAATCTCACCGATCAGGAAAAAACTGACTTGGTGGCATTCATGAAGGCGCTTACCAGCCCCAGCCTACCGGCACAGCAGGCGAGCAACTAGACTTCTAAAGTCTTCTGGGACACTCGTGTCCCAGAAGAGAGCATCTTCCGGCTCTCTTCAAAAAAATAAAAGCCCTATAACATCATAGGGCTTTTATCATTTCCGGATCGGGTAGGGTAGGGTAAAGTAGCTTTAGCGCACCCCGGCCGCCGCCCTGACTTTACCCGATGTCACCCGTGGGTCGAGTTCGCCGCTGGCGTATTTCTTTACCATGACCTCAAGCGAGATCGGCTTGATCTTGCCGGCCATGCCCGCACAACCAAACGCCTCGTAACGCGCCTTGCAGATCTCCATCATCGCCTTGATGGTGGGCTTGATGAATTTGCGCGGATCGAATTCGGAGGGGTCTTCGGCCAGGGCACGGCGCATTGCGCCGGTGCTGGCCAGGCGCAGGTCGGTGTCGATATTGACCTTGCGCACGCCGTGCTTGATGCCTTCCTGAATCTCTTCGACCGGCACACCGTAGGTCTCGCGGATACTACCGCCGTATTTATTGATGATCTCCAGCCATTCCTGCGGCACGGATGAGGAACCGTGCATGACCAGATGGGTATCCGGGATACGTGCGTGGATTTCCTTGATGCGCTCGATGGCCAGGGTGTCGCCGGTCGGCGGACGGGTGAATTTATAGGCCCCGTGGCTGGTACCGATGGCGATCGCCAGGCTGTCCACCTTGGTCTCCGCCACAAAGTCGGCGGCCTCTTCCGGGTCGGTAAGCAACTGTGAGTGGTCGAGCTTATCCGTGGAGCCGTGACCGTCTTCCTCTCCCATCATGCCGCTCTCGAGTGAGCCCAGGCAGCCGAGTTCGCCTTCCACGGCGACGCCGCAGGCGTGGGCCATTTCGACGACCTTGCGCGTCACTTCGACGTTGTAATCGTAAGAGGCCGGGGTCTTCATATCCTCTTTAAGCGAGCCATCCATCATCACCGAGGTAAACCCACTCTGGATCGAACGCAGGCAGATGGCCGGTGAGGCACCGTGATCCTGGTGCATGACAATGGGAATATGCGGCCACATTTCTACGGCGGCATGCATCATATGGCGCAGAAAGGGCTCACCCGCATACGAGCGGGCGCCCGCCGAGGCCTGCATGATCACCGGGCTGTTCAACGCATCGGCGGCCTGCATGATGGCGTGGATTTGCTCCATGTTATTTACGTTGTACGAGGGAATGCCGTAGCCATGCTCCGCAGCATGGTCCAATAGTTGACGCATCGATATAAGAGCCATTTGAACCTCCTTAAGTATTGATAATCCGATTGATGCAGAATGCCTTAATGATACCCTTCTTAACGCCTTAACGCGAAGACGCTAAGGCGCGAAGAAAGCTTGTTAACTCAGTTCGTATATGACCGGCTACACTGCTGAGATGGATTGATTCAATACGTGCTCTCAGCGTGAGGACCAGACCCGCTACCTTATATAAGCTTCCTTATATATCATAAGCTTAGCAGCAGATGGGTAAGTTTCAGTAATTTTGGTATCTTTGCGTCTTCGTGTCTTTGCGTTAGATTTTTATTATATTTTTGTTCCTCTGGAGTTACGTCCCGGGAATAACCATATCTCCCACGCGCACTATCTTCATGGCGTTGGTGCCGCCATGTACGCCCATCAAATCACCCTTGGTAATGATGACCAAATCGCCATCATGTACCGAGTCGCGGCGCACCAGTTCGTCAATAGCCTCTTTATTAACCTGGGCGTGATCGGTCGTCGTCAAATCGAAGCTGACCGGATAAACACCACGGTAAATTGTTACCTTTCTACGCGTCTCGGCATGCTTCGTCAAAGCGTAAATCGGGATGCCGGAACTGATGCGTGACATCCATAAAGGCGTGGAGCCCGACTCGGTCAGCGCCACGATAGCCTTCGCGCCCA
>JBDSTW010000044.1:0-1800 GCA_039928055.1 Gammaproteobacteria bacterium
ATGCCTTGGGCTATTTCGGCTTTTCCTACTATGCCGAAAATAAAGACCGGCTCAAGGCCATCGCCATTGATAACGGCAAGGGCGAGGCCGTGCCGCCCTCGGAACAAAGTGTGGAAGACGGCAGTTACCAACCGCTGTCCAGACCTCTGTTTATCTACATAAACAGCAAATCCCTGCAAAGGCCCGAGGTCAAACAATTCATCGAATTTTACCTCACCCATGCCGCGGCTTTGGTAAAGCAGGTGAAATACATCCCGCTCCCCGCCTCCGCTTACCCCCTTGCCCTGGAACACCTCAACAAAGGCAGAGTCGGCACGGTATTCGGCGGCAAGGCCGGCGTCGGCGTAACTATCGAGGAGCTTCTCAAGCGCGAGGCGAAGTTATAATTTCAGTTCTTCCGACTTTTATGTGGAGTCCGGTAGGTCGGATCAAGCGAAGCGGATCCGACGATAACTATGTCGGCTCCGCCTGATGGCTTGAGCCGACCTACGTACTGCCCAGCAGCGCGATAGGGCGCAATAACCGAAGGGCATTGCGCCGAATGTGTGAGTTCTGGCCGTATGCAGAGCGCACGCTACGTTCAAGGCGCTGATCTTCGATTAATCACCCGGCAGCCGCACTGTTAAATGCGCGCCTCCCAGTTGGCTGGCACCGATCTCCAGCGTGCCGCCGTAAATGCGCACGATATCCTGCACCACCGCAAGCCCGATACCCTGGCCGGGCGTGGTGCTGTCCACGCGCATGCCGCGCTGTAATACGATCTGCGCCATTTCCAAGGGTATCCCCGGCCCGTCGTCTTCCACGTTTAGTATCAAGCCCGCATGATTTGTATCGTCCAGCGCTTGGGCGCTGATCGCGACCGTTTCATAACACCATTTATAGGCGTTATCCAGGAGATTACCGAGGAGTTCGAGCAGGTCGCCTTCGTCACCGTGAAAAAAAACCTTATCATCGATGTGTACTTTGCATTTTATGTTTTTTCCGGCATAGACCTTATCAAGGCTGGCAACCACCTTTTGTGCGGTCGCGGCCACGGCAATGGGGGCAGTCAGCGTGGTGCGGCCGGAGGTCGCCGCGCGCTGCAATTGATAGTGAACAATCTGGTTCATACGATCCACTTGTTCCTGGATATTACGTTGAAACACCGGGTCCACAGCGCCGCCACCCAGGGTGCCGCGCAGCACGGCGAGCGGGGTCTTCAGGCTATGCGCGAGGTCATCCAGGGTATGTCGGTAGCGTTCCAGGTGCGAGCGTTCATGACGGATGAGGGCGTTTAGATTATCCGTCAAGCCGCGCAATTCGCGCGGGTAATGCCCGATCAGCTCTGTGCGCCGACCCGCCTCGATCTCGCCAAGATCGGCGGTCACGCGGCGTAGCGGCGCCAGGCTCCAGCGTAATATGCTGCCCTGTACCGCAAGCAGTACCAAGGCTACACCGCCGAGCCATGCCCACAGGCTGCGCCGAAAACGCTGCACCTGGGCATTCAGGCCATCGAGACTTTCCGCAACACTGAAGGTGTAATTCTGCGCCGCGCCTCGTGCCGTTTCCCAGGCCACGCCGAAGCTCAAGGTCGAGAGGATGGTGTGCTCGGGCATCGTGACTGTAACGAAGCGCCGCTCGCCCGCGGGAAGTTTGCTAATGAAGGGAATCTGCAACCCGAGTGCGGATGGCGAGCGCCAGATGCGTGTGCCATCAGCACGGCTAACCTCGGCGTATAAACCGGAACCGGGAGTGGAAAAGCGCGCCTCGGGCAGCGCATCGGGGAGATGCAATTGTCCGCGCGTATCCAGATCGGCGGCG
>JBDSTW010000045.1:0-4952 GCA_039928055.1 Gammaproteobacteria bacterium
ATAAGTAAGCGCCTTGCGCGTCGATGACGCCTTCTTCGCGCAACTGTTTACGCCAGCCGTGCCAGAGCGTATGCACGATCGTTGCCTCTTGTCCCAAGCCCGCCGGCGTGAATTTACCGAGGCCGTAAGCGCGCGCCAGTTGTTCGCTGAAGCGCGCCAAGTCATTGGGCAGATCGAAATGGCGCAGGGTGAAATCGTCGAATACATCGAGCAGGCTGTCGGCGAGCCGCCAGGGATTTTCCTCGCCGAACAGGCCGGGATATTGCATTAAGGCCTCAACCAGCATCAATTGGCCGGCATGGACGCCTATAACGGGCACACCGATGCGTACATGCTGTTCCATCCAGCCGCGCAAGGTATTAATTTGCACGGCGGGCACGTCGCAATGCATGCGCTGCGCTTGTTCGATGAGGCACTGTTGCAGGCGCGGTGCGGCAAGCAGATCGGGGATGATGACAACAGCCGGCCCCTGATCCGGTCCTTGCGCGCGTTCGATAATCTGCCGGGCAAGAAGTTGAAAGGGGTCCTGGTCGTAGGGGATCAGAACGATGGGGTCGCCGGCTGCGTCGTTAATGCGTATAGACATAGATCAGGCGGGCCAGGAACTATGAGGGTGCGACCGGCTATCCGGGATACAAACCGCCTGGCTCGATCAGCATCAGGCGTGATCGAAACATTTAACGCTCAAGGTATTGGAGTTTATCCTTTACGCCGTCCCATTCCTTGGCATCGGCCGGTGCTTCCTTCATTTCGGTGATGACCGGCCATTCCTTGGCAAGCTCGGCATTCAACTGCGTGAAATGTTCCTGCCCGGCGGGAACCGTGTCTTCGGGGAAGATGGCGTTTGCGGGGCATTCCGGCTCGCACAAGGTGCAGTCGATGCATTCATCGGGATCGATTACCAGAAAATTCGGTCCTTCATGAAAGCAGTCCACCGGGCAGACCTCGACGCAATCCATATATTTGCATTTGATACAATTTTCGGTAACGACAAACGTCATGGACGGATTCTCCAGCACGACAGGCGTGCGCTTTAAGTAGCTTCAGGATAATCTCATATTATAAACATTTCTGGATTTTAAATTACAGCGGCCTACGCGAATCGTCGTTCGATGGCAAATAGTGCATACTATCCGTCACGATATTTTCGATGTCGGTAATTGCCGGGTAACAATGACGCTAAGCTACGACTTACACAGCCATTCCACGGCGTCCGACGGTACGCTGAGCCCGGCCGCACTGGTTGAGCGCGCTCATGCCAATGGGGTGAACGTGCTGGCACTGACGGATCACGACGTCACGACAGGCCTGGACGAGGCCCGTACCACTGCCGATGCCCTCGGGCTTACGCTGGTGCCCGGCATAGAAATCTCGGTTACCTGGAAGGACCAGACCGTACATATTCTGGGGCTGCACATCGACCCGGCTAACGAGGCTTTGCAGAACGGCCTCACGCAGTTGCGCAAATTCCGCGACTGGCGCGCCGAGGAGATCGGCAGAGGCCTGGAACAACACGGCATTCCCGACGCTTACCTGGGCGCGAAGAAATATGCGCACGGTTCTATTGTGAGCCGCACGCATTTTGCCCGGTTCCTGGTCGAGCACGGTCATGCAGCAGATTTACCGCAAGTCTTCAAGCGGTTCCTGGTGCGCGGCAGGCCGGGTTATGTGGCGGGCGATTGGGCGGCGCTTGAGGACGCGGTAGGCTGGATTCGTGCCGCGGGCGGCGAGGCGGTGATTGCCCATCCGGGGCGTTATAAGCTCACCGCCACTCACCGGCGGAGTTTATTCAATGAGTTTAAAGAGTGCGGCGGGGTAGCGATTGAGGTGATCTCGGGCAGCCACAGTCAAGACGAGTATGGCACGATGGCCAATTATGCCCGCCAATTCGGATTTCTCGCCTCGGTGGGCTCGGACTATCACGGTCCGACCAATCCCTGGATGGAACTCGGGAAGCTGCCTGAGCTTACCAAAATGTGTACCCCGATCTGGGCGCATTGGGCGGACAACAAAGGCGGATCAGTGATCAATTGAGTTGCCTTATTTAAAATATTCGCTTCATCGTATAGCCTTCTCTAATTACAAAAATCTCCTTAAGAAATTGCCCCTTCCCCCTTAAGGGGGAAGGCTGGGATGGGGGTGGAAAGCCAATATTTGATAAGAGGCTTCACCCCCACCCTAACCCTCCCCCTCGAGGGGGAGGGAATATTCTTCTTAAAGCTATGATCTTGGCTGAGCGATGAGAGGTTAGCGTTCTGACCATACAAAAACCCGAAGGACCTTTATAATGAAGGCTGGTCGCTAATAGTCCCCATGCAATTTATTCGCATACATCCCGAAAATCCCCAAGCGCGCTTAATCAGTCAAGCCGTGGACATCGTCCGCGCAGGCGGGGTGATCGTCTATCCCACGGATTCCAGTTATGCGCTGGGTTGCCATATTGGCGATAAGGCCGCGATGGAGCGTATCCGCACGATCCGCAATGTCGACAACAAGCACAATTTTACCCTGGTCTGCCGCGACCTTTCCGAGATCGCGAGCTACGCAAAAGTGGACAATGCGGCTTATCGCCTGATCAAGTCGCTCACGCCTGGGCCTTACACATTTATTTTGCAGGCAACGCACGAAGTGCCGCGGCGCTTACAGAATCCCAAGCGCAAGACCATCGGCCTGCGCGTGCCCGACCATGCCATCGCGCGGGCGCTTCTGGAAGCGCTGGGCGAGCCGCTGATGAGTTCGACGCTGATGTTGCCGGACAATGACATCCCGCTGAACGACCCCGAAGAGATCCATGCGGCGCTCAAGCATCGGGTGGACCTGGTTATCGATGGCGGGAATTGCGGCCTGGAAGCTACGACGGTGGTGGATCTCGTGGAAGGCGCGCCGCGTATTACCCGCCAGGGCAAAGGCCTGTTGCCGGGTTCTATCTCATAAATTAATGCTAATAAATACAATATATTATTAAATAATTTTAATAATTAACTTGCACTTAGCGCACCCCTCGGCAAAGCCCGGGTTGTGAAACGAGTGCGAGTATTGTTTAATGGGTTGCCGGACTCTTTCGGCATTTCCGTTTCACTAATAACTAAAAGCAACAAGGAGGTCGTTATGCTTAAATGGGCTGCGATTTTTTTCATCATAGCCATTGTCGCTGCACTGCTCGGATTCACCGGCATTGCCGCAGGTGCCGCTGAGATCGCCAAGATCCTGTTCTATATTGCGGTTGCAATCTTTGTAATCTTTCTACTCCTGGGTCTATTCGCCGCGTCCAAGGTTACTTAGCGTTTCGTGTGCGCGCCCTCCCGGCCTCACGCGGGGCCGGACGGGCGCGTGAGGCCGGCGATACCGTAAAGCGCGCCGGCCGCGTATAATCCCGCAATGGATGAACTCAGCTTGTTACAGCGCATTGCGGTATGGGCCTTGCCCGTCATATTTGCCATTACTGTCCACGAAGTTGCCCACGGCTGGGTGGCGCGATATCTTGGTGATCCCACTGCGATGATGCTGGGACGGCTTACGTTAAATCCTCTTAAACATATCGACCCGGTCGGCACGCTGCTGGTGCCGGCGCTCATGGTTATGCTGAGCCCGTTTGTATTCGGCTGGGCGAAACCCGTGCCGGTAACCTCGCAAAATCTCAAAAACCCCAAACGCGACATGGCCCTGGTGGCCTTGGCCGGGCCGCTTGCCAATTTAAGCATGGCTATACTGTGGGGCCTGGTGATAAAACTCGGCTTTGTGCTAGGCAGCGAACTGGGCACGGCGGCCCGGTTCGTGGTCTTTATGGGCATCGCAGGCGTCTCGATCAATATCGTATTGATGGTGCTGAATATGTTGCCCATTCCGCCGCTGGATGGCGGCCGCGTACTGTCGGGTCTGTTGCCCGGGCCGTGGTCCTGGCAGTTGAACCGTCTGGAATCGGTCGGCTTTATTATCATTTTGCTGTTACTCGTAACCGGCGTGCTGGGGAAAATCCTCGGCCCTGTCGTCAGTATGCTGCAACTGGCGCTGTACAATCTGCTCGGTCTGTAGAAGCTACGTCTTTGAGCCCGGCCGTTAATCAATATTCCCGCGTCCTTTCGGGCATGCGCCCCACCGGGCCGTTGCACCTCGGCCATTATCATGGCGTGCTCAAAAATTGGTTGCGGCTCCAGCACGAATACCAATGCTTCTTTTTCGTGGCCGATTGGCATGCGCTCACTACTCACTACGAAGACCCTGCGATTATCTCCGCGAGCGTGTGGGAGATGGTCGTCGATTGGCTGGCGGTGGGCATCGACCCTGAGGCGGCAACTTTATTCATTCAGTCGCGTATCCCCGAACACGCCGAATTGCATCTGCTGCTCTCTATGATCACACCGCTCGGCTGGCTGGAGCGCGTGCCCAGCTATAAGGATCAGCAGGAAAAATTAAAAGAGAAAGACCTGGCGACCTACGGTTTTCTCGGCTACCCCTTGCTGCAAAGCGCCGATATCCTGATTTACAAGGCGGGTCAGGTGCCGGTGGGCGAGGATCAGGTAGCGCACGTCGAATTGACGCGGGAAGTGGCGCGGCGCTTTAATTATCTGTACGGACGCACGCCGGACTTCGCGGAACAGGCGGCGGCGGCGATCGCTAAACTGGGCTCAAAAAATGCCGCCGCTTACCAGGCGCTGCGCAAGCGCTATCAGGAGCAGGGTGATCAGGCAGCGCTGGAGCAGGCACGCGCATTATTGGCGCCGCTGCAAAATATTTCGCCGGTCGATCGCGAGCGCCTGTGCGGTTATCTGGAGGGCGGAGGGCGTGTTATATTGCCCGAGCCGCAGGCCTTGTTGACGCCCACCTCTAAGATGCCGGGCCTGGACGGGCAAAAGATGTCCAAGTCGTATGGGAATACCATCGGCCTGCGCGAGGATCCGAAATCGGTCGAGACCCGCTTGCGTACCATGCGTACCGACCCGGCGCGGGTGCGG
>JBDSTW010000046.1:0-6055 GCA_039928055.1 Gammaproteobacteria bacterium
GTTGGCCGGTAACTATAAGTGGTACACCGCGACCTCCGGGATACGCGGCAGCCATGTGGATTTAAAGACGACATGAAATGCGAGCGCTGAGCCGATGAGGTTCCTGTCGAATCTCTCGATCCGCAAGAAGTTCCTGCTGCTGCCCGCGATTGCAGCAGGGCTTATGCTTGTTCTTGGCGCGATTTTTCTGTCCGCGCAGGAAACCCAGAAGACCCTGCTGAATCAGACCGTCAGCCAGGACGTGCCCAAGATGCGCGAGATGTTCCAGTTGTTTTCCGAGTTTTCCACCAATCACGCCAAATTCATCAGCCTGCTCGCGTCTTCATTGAAGGAGCGGGTGCACGAGGCTGAGGTCTACGCCTTGGGGCGAGAGAACATCATAGTAGTCAACCGGCTCATCGAGGGGTTGACCAGCCTCGACAAGAAGTTCGAATTTCCTGCCGAGCAGCGGCAGATCTCCGACCGGCTGCGACAACGGCTCCTCGATTACCGCTATCAACTGGGATCAACGGTGTTCCTGGCGTCAGTGGACGTGGGCAAGATCACGCAGTTCGCGCTGACCGCCAACGAGGCCTACAACGCCGCAACCGATGAGTTTCTGCTTTTCATTGATGCGGTGCAGGGAAGCGCCCAATCCGGGGTCGCCTCTGTCCAGGCGACATTCCACTCCAACAAACTGTGGTTCATCACTATTCTGGGCACCACGATTCTCTTCGTTGTGTTAAGCAGCGCGCTGCTGTCCAGCCTGCTCACGTTGGACCTCAAATCCGTCATCACGGTGCTTGCGCAACTGGCCAGGGGAGACACCGATATCCCGGAACAGGCATCGAAGCGCGGGGATGAGTTCGGTGCGGTGAACCAGGCCATCCAGACCTTCAGGCAGGCGCTGATCCGGCGCGACGAAGCGGAGGAGCATCTCAAGGTTGAGATCGCCGAGCGCACCCAGATTGAGCACTCACTGCGCGTCAGCGAAGAACGCTTCCGTACGCTCTACGAGGGCAACCCGCTGACGTTGATCACCGTGGATGAAAAAGGAACGGTGCTGTCAATCAACCAGCACGGACTCGATCAACTCGGCCTGGCCGCCGGTGAGTTGATCGGATCATCCGTACTTGACCGGGTGTTGCCGGAAGACCGCGAGGAGTCCCTGAAGATGATAAGGCGTTGCGCGATGATGCCCGGCAGAAAGCATCAATGGACGCTGCGCGAAATGGACAAGGAGGGGAATGTCATCTGGCTGCGAGTGGCGGGGCAATCCATCAAAGATGACAATACCACCGTTACATTGCTGGTCTGCGAGGATGTTACGGAGGCGCACCAACTCACCGAGAAGCTGTCTTACCAGGCGACACACGACAGCCTGACGGGGTTGGTCAACCGTTTGGAATTCGAGAATCGGTTGACTCACACCATGAAAACCGCGAAGACGGATTGCAGCGAACACGTCCTGTGCTTTTTGGACCTCGACCAATTCAAGCTCATCAACGATACCTGCGGCCACAGCGCCGGCGACCTGCTGTTAATCCAGCTTGGCCAGTTACTGCAGACTCACATCAGGAAAGGGGACACTCTTGCCCGACTGGGCGGCGATGAATTTGGTCTGCTGCTCAATCACTGCACATTGGCGACCGGCTGGCAAATCGCACAGGGCTTGCTTAAAGCCATCGAAGGTTTTCGCTTTACTTGGATGGACAGGGTCTTCCGCATTGGCGTGAGTATTGGAGTGGTGCAGATCACCGAGTTGAGCCCCGATATCGCGGATGTTATGGCTAACGCCGACGCTGCATGCTATGCGGCGAAGGATCAGGGGCGAAACCGGGTGCACGTGTATGCCGAAGATGATCAGCAGATGGCGCAGAGACGGGGTGAAATGGATTGGGCGACGCGCATCCCCGATGCGCTGGAGGCGGGCCGTTTCGAGTTGTTCTATCAGACCATAGTCCCGGTTTCCGATAGCAGCAGTCACGGCCTGCATTTCGAACTGCTGCTGCGCCTGAAAGATGAAGCAGGCAATTGGATCCTGCCCGGTAAGTTCCTGCCTGCGGCCGAGCGCTACAATCTATCCACCCAACTCGACAGATGGGTCGTCTCCACGGCATTTACCAGCCTCAATCACATACGGCCTGAGAGCGGCGGCGTCGCCCAATGCGCGATCAACATTTCCGGTCTTTCCCTGGGCAATGAAGAATTTCTGGAGTTCGTGCTTCAAGAGCTCAAAAACAGCGGGGTCAGGCCCCAGTCCATCTGCTTTGAGATCACGGAAACCGCCGCCATTCACAATATGGATAGTGCAAGGCGATTCATCGCCAGGCTCAAAAAAGAAGGCATCACCTTCGCGCTGGACGATTTCGGTACCGGCCTGTCCTCGCTGGCCTACCTCAGGGAGTTACCCGTGGACTGGTTGAAGATTGATGGCGCCTTCATCAGGGATATCGTGAAGGATCCGATACATCTCGCCATGGCCAGATCAATCAACGACATCGGGCATCTCATGGGCATGCGTACCGTCGCTGAATTCGTGGAAACGCAGGAGATCATGGACAAGCTGCGGGAAATCGGCGTGGATTACGCACAGGGCTATCACATCGCAAGACCGCAGCCGTTATCGGGACTTTTCCGGTTGACCTGATTCCCATGCATGGTAATCGGGAGAGCAAAACAACTGGGTCTGCAACAAAGGGGGCATGTTCATTGTATGACTACCCTAACTCGTCTCACCTGCTCTAATTGCCTCGCCAGTCTTATATCCTCTTTTAACAATTGACGCACATGCGCCAAGGCATGGCTAATGGTGCCCACATGGGTTACCGCAAATGCTTCTGCCAATTCCTTGAGAGGGTACCCCACCTGCTGCCCTATATACATGGCATATTTCCTGGGTATATTGGCTCGCTAAATGCCTTGCTGAGGGTGAGTAATACTCGCCACGGTGACTTTATAAGCTTGCGCCGTGGCTTTTACAATACAGGTAATAGTAGGCCGACCCTGCACAGCGACTTTGGTCTTGATTCCGGCTTGCCTTTCTGCCTTTTCCAGCAAGTGCTCTCGGAATGCGGGACTCAAGCGGCTTACCATCTTATTCTGAATGAATCACAACACAGGCACATCTCCCCCTTCTATCCCTGCTCGTGATCTTTTTGTTACTTATGTTTGCGGAGCATTGGCTGTCAGACCACGATTTCTGGCTCCCGGTAGGCGGTGGCTACCCGGCCTCAATGATTTTCACTGCCTCGGTGGGGCGGACAATGCGTATGTTGTTGTATAGTCCGCCAAGGCTGTGCAAGTGCTTGTCGCCCGATACGATCAAATCCGCCTGCGCTGCCACGGCACACGCCAGGACGTGATCATCATCGGGATCATTCTCGATTACGCGCGGTACACTGGGCGGCACCACCATGTACGCCATGCGCCGCAATTCCCTGACAATGCCCTGCGGTGTCAAACCGGCTTCCGCCAGGCGTGTGGCGAACTTCTCACGCGAAAGCACATCGTGCAATTCCGCCAGTAGCGTAGCGCTGCTGTATAACTCGAACACCTGCGTTCTTGCGGCATCGAGCAAATGGCGCGGCGGACCACCCGCAGAAATTATGCTCGAGACCAGCGTATTTGTATCGAGTACAACCCGCACAATCAGGCACGCGCTGCTGCGCGTTCTTGACGCGCCGCCTGAATCTCCGCCTCGATCTCCTCATCGGAGAGCTGCGGAAAATTCAAGGCGTCGAGCTTGGCCAACGACTCACCTAGCTGCGCTCCGGCTGTGGCGCGTGTCTCGCGTACTACTAAAAACTCCACAAAATCTTCCACCTCTGCCAGCCGTTGCGGCGGCAGTTTCTGCAGTTTCTGAATCAACGTGTTCGCAATTGCGGCCATCTCGTCCTCCTCAAATTACTGTGGCAACACTATAGCAGGTGCGCCAGCACAGACAAACTCAAAGCCATGCCCACCCCACCCCGCCGTTTCCGCTGTCACTTCGCCCCCTGTGAAGTCGGCAATCAAGCGAATCTCGGCCACCTTGTTCAGTGCCTTACCAAGATCGGTAGAGACGGGTTTTTACCAGGTGCATCCTAACGTCGAAATTAGCCTGCTATGAGACTTCGCGATGGCCGGAGCGCCAGACAGAAGCAACGCAGCTCGTGCCGAATCGAACATAATGCCTGCAACGAACTACAGCACAGCGAAAACCCAAGGATGGCAAACCTTAGCTTTTAGTGGGCAGCCGGATTGCGTAGCGTAAGATGTATTTCAGAGTTTTTAAGCTACCTGCACCGGCGTGGAATTACGGCAGTGGGTGATGCGGTTTTTCTCGTCCACGTACACGAGGGTGGGCTGGAAATTGGCAAGCTCGTGCTGGTTAAGCACGGCATAGGCGCAAATAATGACGCGGTCGCGGGGCGAGGCCTTGAGGGCCGCTGCGCCATTGAGGGAGATGATGCCGGAGTTTTCCTCGGCACGAATGGCATAGGTCGTTAAACGCTCGCCGTTATTAAGATTGTAGATGTGGATCTGCTCGTACTCACAAATCCCCGCCGTATCCAGCAGTTTGCCGTCAATCGCGCAGGAACCCTCATACTCCACTTCAACATGCGTGACGCGGGCATGGTGAAGCTTCGCTTTGAGTAAGGTGTACTGCATGGGGACATCCTCTAAAAGGGGGTGACTTATTATGAAGGTTTAAGGTGCGGTCTTCAATCGTAACGGGAGATTGTCGATCAGGCGCGTCTTACCCAGCCACGCCGCCGTCAGTATCACGAGATCGACATCCTCTGCACCGGCGCGGCTGAGCTTGTCCGCACGGCAGACCTGAAAGTAATCGGGCCGGAAACCGCCCTGTTGCAAGGCCTCGATCGCGGCGGCCTCTACGCCGGCAAAATTGCGTTCGCCCCGCACTATTTGTTCCTTAGCAGTGCATAGAGCCTGGTACAGGGCGGGGGCGCGCCGGCGTTCGTCCGCGCTTAAATAACTATTGCGCGAACTCAGGGCCAAGCCGTCGGCCTCGCGCACCGTCGGCATGCCGACGATCTCTACCGGCATGGCGAGCTCGACCGCCATGCAGCGGATCACCTGCAATTGCTGGTAATCCTTTTCGCCGAATACGGCCACCCGGGGCTGGACGATATTAAATAGTTTATTGACCACTGTTGCCACACCGCGGAAATGCCCGGGGCGATGTGCGCCGCAGAGGATACCGGATAGGCCGGGTACCTCGACCCAGGTGCTGTGTTCCACTGGGCCGGGATACATTTCGGCATCGCCGGGCAGGAACAGTAAATCAGCGCCGATTGCGGTTAGTTTGACGCTATCTTCTTCGATTGTGCGTGGATAATCGGTAAAATCTTCGCCTTTTGAAAATTGCAAGGGATTCACATAGATACTCACAACCACGCGTGCGGCGCGTTGCTTGGCCGCTTCGACCAGGGCTAAATGCCCCGCATGCAGCTTACCCATGGTCGGCACCAGGGCGATGTCCTGGGCCTGGGCCCGCCATGCGGCAAGCTCCCTGTGCACGGCGGCGATGGTCGTCAGCGTGAGCATTAGTTAAAGCTGTGTTCGGGGCCGGGAAATTCGACCGTCTTGACGGCCCTTACATAGGCTGCCACGGCCTCGTGAATGCCGCTTGCGCCGTGCAAAAAGTCCTTGGAAAACTTCGGCGATTTCCCGGCGGTGAGACCGAGAATGTCGTAGCTAACCAGCACTTGCCCATCGCAGGCCGGACCTGCGCCGATACCGATCACCGGGATATCCAGTGCCTGGGTGATCGCCGCCGCCAGCGCACCGGGCACACATTCCAGCACCAGCAAGACCGCCCCCGCCGACTCCAGACTGAGCGCATCTTCCAAGAGGGTCTGCGCACTTAAGGCATCGCGCCCCTGTACGCGGTAGCCGCCGAGCTTGTGCACGGATTGCGGCAATAATCCCAAGTGTGCGCATACGGGAATGCCGCGCGCGCTCAACTGGCGCACGGTATCGGCCAGCAGCGCCCCGCCTTCGAGCTTGATCGCATGGGCGCCGCCTTCCTGCATGAGACGCGCCGCGTTGCCCAATGCCTGGGCCGGGT
>JBDSTW010000047.1:0-2983 GCA_039928055.1 Gammaproteobacteria bacterium
GATGTGGGATTTAAATCTCTCCGCGGAGCAACTCGCGCGGCTTGGTTTGAGCCTGGGCGCCGATGTGCCCGTATTCATACAAGGGCACGCGGCATGGGCGGAAGGCATCGGCGAACGCCTCACGCCATTGAGCCTTAAGGAACCTTGGTACCTCGTCGTAGCGCCGCCTTGCCGGGTTTCTACCCAGGCAATCTTCGCCGCCGCGGATTTGACACGCAACAGCAAGCCCATCACAATAGCCGACTTTCTTGCAGGCAAGGGCGGTAACGACTGCGAGGCGCTCGTAGCGCGACGCTACCCGGAGGTCGCGGATGCGTTGCGCTGGTTGGGACAACACGCCCAGGCGCGTATGACCGGCACCGGCGGCTGTGTATTTGCCGCCTTTGACGACGAGGCAGGGGCGCGGAGCGTCTTGCGCCGGTTTGCCGCGGAGCGGCCTGCCCCCTGGCGGGGTTTTGTCGCGAGGGGCATGAACCAATCTTCGCTACAGCGCTGCATTACTATTTAAATGTAACTGTAGGAGTAAGAATCATTGGGGTGTCGCCAAGTGGTAAGGCACGGGATTTTGATTCCCGCATTCCCAGGTTCGAATCCTGGCACCCCAGCCATATCCTAATAGTGAACAAGGGGAGCGTATGTTCGATAGCAGGATGATGGTATTTTCCGGCAACGCCAACCGGCCGTTTGCGGATGACATCGTCAATTATCTGAATATACCGTTGGGTAAGGCCATCGTCGATCGCTTCAGCGACGGCGAGGTCATGGTTGAGATCATGGATAACGTTCGCGGTAAGGACGTTTTTATCGTGCAGCCGACCTGTTGCCCGACGAACGACCACCTGATGGAACTTCTCGTGATGATCGACGCAATGCGTCGCGCCTCGGCCTCGCGCATCACGGCGGTGATTCCCTACTTCGGATATTCGCGCCAGGATCGGCGCCCGCGTTCGGCCCGTGTACCCATCACCGCGAAGGTAGTGGCAAACATGATCACCAGCGTCGGCGCAAACCGCGTGTTGACGGTCGATTTGCACTCCGATCAGATCCAGGGATTTTTTGATTTTCCGGTGGACAATGTGTATGCCTCACCGATCATGCTCGGCGATATTTGGAAGCATGAATATCCCGATTTGATCGTGGTCTCGCCGGACGTCGGCGGCGTGGTGCGCGCCCGTGCGGTGGCCAAGCATCTGGACGATGCGGAACTGGCGATCATCGATAAGCGCCGTCCGCGGCCGAACGAGGCCAAGGTGATGAATGTCATCGGCGACGTGGAAGGTCGCACCTGCATCTTGGTGGATGATCTGGTGGATACCGCCGGCACGCTGTGCGAGGCCGCACGGGCGCTGAAGGAACATGGCGCCGCCAAGGTAGTCGCCTATTCCACGCACGCGGTGTTGTCGGGGCCGGCGGTGGAAAATATCAATAACTCAGTGCTCGATGAGCTGGTCGTGACGGACACGATCCCATTGCGTGCGGAGGCCAAGGCTTGCCCACGCATACGCCAGCTCAGTATTGCGGCGATGCTGGCGGAGACCATGCGCCGCATCAGCAACGAAGAATCGATCAGTTCGTTGTATATGGATTAAAGATTTATAAAGAAGTGCTGTAATCAGGCCGACCCTGGTCGCGGGGAAGGTTATTTTGTTAATGAGGAGAAGCTTATGAAAGAAACATTTGAGTTGATTGCTGAACAGCGTAACGATATGGGCAAGGGTGCGAGCCGCCGCCTGCGTCGCGCTAACAAAATTCCGGGTGTCATCTATGGTGCGGGCAAACCCGCGCAGTCCTTGACGCTTGATCATAATGCGGTGTCGCGGCACCTCGAGCACGAGGCTTTTTATTCGCATATTCTGAATGTAAAGATAGATGGGCAGGAAGAAAAGGTGGTGCTGCGCGATCTGCAAAGACACCCCAGCAAGCCGCGCATCCTGCATCTTGATCTGCAGCGCGTCAGCGCCACGGAAAAGTTGCGCATGCGTGTGCCGTTGCACTTTATCGGGGAGGATATCGCCCCCGGTGTCAAGACGAGCGGCGGAATTGTCTCGCACCTGCTGAGCGATGCCGAGGTCTTGTGTCTCGCCGCCGATCTGCCGGAGTTCATCGAGGTCGATCTGTCCGAATTAAAATTGGGCGATGCCGTGCACCTGTCCGATATCAAGTTGCCCGCGGGCGTAGAGTTTGTTGCCCTGGCGCATGACAACGATCAATCCGTTGCGACGATCCATCTGCCGCGCGCCGCTGTCGAGGAAGCCAAGGCTGAACCGACGCCCGTTGAGGGCGCGGCACCGTCGCCGGCCGAGCCCAAGTCCGAAGCAAAATAACCGGGGACTCGTGCCGCCATGGCAGGCATTAGTCTCATCGTGGGGTTGGGTAACCCCGGGCCTGATTACGCGCAGACCCGGCACAACGCCGGTTTTTGGTTCATCGACACCCTGGCGCAGAGCCAGGGTGGAGTCTTTAGGCTGGAGTCAAAATTCCAAGGGGGCGTGTGCAAATTTTCATTTCCGCGCCTCGATGGCGGAAGCAAGGAATGCTGGCTGCTCAAGCCCTCGACGTTTATGAACCGCAGCGGACAAGCGGTGGCCAGCCTCGCCGGGTTTTATAAAATTCCGGTAACGGACATCCTCGCGGTACACGATGATCTGGATCTGCCCGTAGGCACTGTGCGCATCAAGCAAGGCGGCGGCCACGGCGGCCACAATGGCCTGCGCGATATCACCACGCACTTGGGCGATAATTTTTTGCGTCTGCGCATCGGCATCGGCCATCCCGGGAAAGGTAATGACGTCACGGCTTACGTATTAAGCCGCGCCCCCAAACAAGAAGAGGCGCTTATCCAGGAAGGCATCGACAATGCGCTGTCCGTCTTGCCGTTGATGCTGAGCGGCGATCTTGAGCGGGCCATGCATCAACTTCACAGCCGCAAGGATTCTAAACCTTCGGAGTAAGGTAGCGTGCGCTGTGCGCACGAATGGCAAGA
>JBDSTW010000048.1:0-22146 GCA_039928055.1 Gammaproteobacteria bacterium
TGGCAGGGATCGCCTGCGGCGTCATGAACGGATCGTCGGCGGCATGCAATATCAGCGTGGGCACGCGAATAGCTTTCAGATATTGGCGGCTGCTCGAGCGCGTGTAGTAATCGGTGGCGTCGGTGAAACCGTGCAGCGGCGCGGTAACCTTGTCGTCATACTCACGCATGCTACGCAAGCGCCGCAGGTCGCCCAAATTTTCCGGTGTGGCGATGCGTGTAAATTTCGCGCGCGTGGCCTTGCCTAACGCGAGCAGCAGACGTTCTTGGTAGATGCGCGAAAAACCTTGTTCAAGGCGCTGCACGGTATTGGCCAAATCAAACGGGACAGATACCGCTACGGCAGCTTGCAACGGCGCCCGTGCGCCGAGTTCACCCAGCCACTTCAATAGCACATTGCCGCCCAAGGAAAAACCGACCGCGGCGAGCGGGGCGTAGGGTTCGCGCCGGCGCAGGGTCGCCACGAGCGCGGCGAGATCCTCAGTCTCGCCGGCATGGTAACAGCGCGCCAGACGATTCGGCTCGCCGCTGCAACCGCGAAAGTGCATAAACACACCGCGCCAACCCATGCCTTCGATGGCTCGTAACAGCCCACTGGCGTATTGGGAGCGTACCGAGCCCTGCAGGCCATGCAATACGATGATAATCGGGCTAGGTCGGAGCGAGTCTGTGGACGAGTCCGGGGTCAACGTCCAGTTCAAATCGACAAAATCCCCGTCGGGCAGCTCCAGGCGCTCGTGCTGCGTCTTTAGCGGCGGCGTGAAGCGCAGCAGATGCGGCCATAAGGTCTGGCAGTGCGGATTGTGTAACCACCACGCCGGCTTAAAGGCGCTTTCCGTATCGCGATTTAAAATCTCCGTGTATTTCATGTGCTCTGGCTTTGTTGGATCCGCTACGCTTGATCCGACTATGCTTTACCCTGCAACTGCAACAGTATGCCCTCATTTTCCAGTGTGGAGGTGTCTTCGGTGATCGCCTTTCCGCTGGCGATGGTGCGCAGCAGGCGGCGCATGATCTTGCCGGAACGTGTTTTCGGCAGATTATCGGTATAGCGGATCTCATCCGGACGCGCGATGGCGCCGATCTGCTCAGTGACCCACTGGCGCAATTCTTTGGTGATGGCCTCGTCGACACCCTCCGCGGGGCGGGCGCCGCGCAGCACGACATAGGCGAACACCGCCTCGCCCTTGATAGCATCGGGACGGCCCACGACGGCGGCCTCGGCCACCTTGGGATGGGCGACCAGTGCGGACTCGACCTCCATGGTGCCCAGCCGGTGGCCGGAGACATTGAGCACGTCATCAATGCGCCCCATGATCCAGAAATAGCCGTCTTTGTCACGTCGCGCGCTGTCTCCGGCGAGATAATATTTGCCGCCGAATTTGTGCCAGTAAGTTTCCTGGTAACGCGCGTCGTCGCCCCAGATCGTGCGCAGCATGAAGGGCCAGGGTTTTTTGATGACGAGATAGCCGCCTTGATCCGGCGTGGCGATCGTCTCACCCTGCTCATCGACGATGTCGGCGGCGATGCCGGGCAGCGGCAGTGTGCAGGAACCGGGTTTCGTGGCGACCACACCCGGGATCGGCGCAATCATGTGCGCGCCGGTTTCGGTCTGCCACCAGGTATCGACTATGGGGCAGCGCTGCCCGCCGATGATATTGTAATACCACATCCAGGCCTCGGGATTGATCGGCTCGCCGACCGAGCCGAGCAGGCGCAGCTTGGATAGGTTGTATTGCGCGGGGATGGCGTCGCCGAGTTTCATCAAGGCGCGAATGGCGGTCGGTGCGGTGTAAAAGATGCTGACCTTGTGGCGTTCGCAGATGTTCCAGAAACGGCCGCCGTCCGGGATGGTCGGCGCGCCCTCGTACAAAACCAGTGTCGTGCCCGCGGCCAGCGGTCCGTAGGCGACATAGGTGTGCCCGGTGACCCAGCCCACATCGGCGGTGCACCAGAATACGTCCTGATCCTGAATATCGAACACCCACTTCATCGTGACAATGGCCCCGAGCAGATAGCCGGCGCTGGCGTGCTGGATGCCCTTGGGCTTGCCCGTGGAACCGGAGGTGTAGAGCAGAAACAGCGGATGCTCGCTGTCCATTCCCATAGGATCGCAGCGCTCGCCCATGCCATCCACGGCGTCGTGCCACCACGTATCGCGGCCTTCCTGCATGCTGATTTCCTGACCGCTACGCTTGAGCACGATGACGTTTTCAATCGTGGCGCAGCCTTTGGCGAGCGCCTTGTCGCTCGCGACCTTGAGTTCGATGATCTTGCCGCCGCGCGTGCCGCCATCGGCGGTGATTAAAAGTCTCGCACCGGCATCCTCGATACGGTCCTTCAGCGATTCCGCGGAAAATCCGCCGAATACCACCGAGTGAATCGCGCCGATGCGCGCGCAGGCCTGCATGGCGATGATGGCCTCGGGCACCAGCGGCATGTAGATGACGACACGGTCACCTTTAGTAATGCCCCGGGCCTTTAAGGCATTGGCAAAGCGGCATACCTCGCGGTGCAATTCGCCGTAGCTGATGTGGCGCACATCGCCGTTTTCGCCTTCAAAGATAATCGCGGTTTTGTCGGCCTTATCGCCGAGGTGGCGGTCGAGACAGTTGTAGGAGACGTTGAGTTGGCCATCACTGAACCACTCGAAATGCGGTGCGCGTGTGCTGTCGAGCACGCAATGGAAGGGTTTGCTCCACAGGATTTCCTCGTGCGCCAGCGTAGCCCAGAATTTCTCGTGATCTTCTGCGGCCCGCTGATAGAGTAACTGCAGATCGTCTGTGCGTAGTTGCGCCTTCCCGACAAAAGAGGCCGGCGGCGGGAATAAGCGATCCTCTTGCAGGGTCGATTGAATATTCTCGATCGCGTTATTTTCAGTACTCACATTAAAACTCCAGTAATGTAGGTCGGGTCAAGCGCAGCGTATCCGACGATGATTGATCACCCTACCCTCAAGGGGGATACGCTGCGCTTGATCCGACCTACCAATCTTACAGTGCACCCATCCCAATGATGTGATAGCCGCTGTCTACGTGCACGATTTCACCGGTGATGCCGGAGGCGAGGTCGGAGCATAAAAAGGCCGCGGTGTTACCGACTTCTTCGATGCTGACATTACGCTTGAGCGGGGCATTCTTTTCGACATGCTCCAGCATCTTGCGGAAATCATTGATACCGGCGGCGGCCAGGGTCCTGATCGGCCCGGCGGACACCGCATTGACGCGGATGCCCTCCGGCCCCAGGCTGTGCGCCAGATAGCGCACATTGGCCTCGAGACTCGCCTTGGCCAAGCCCATCACATTGTAATTCGGCATCGCGCGTTCGGCGCCAAGATAGCTCAAGGTGAGCAGTGCGCCGTTGCGTCCTTGCATCATATGACGCCCGGCCTTGGCCAGGGCGGCAAAACTATACGAGCTGATGTCGTGCGCGATGCGGAACCCCTCGCGTGTCACGCTGTCCAGATACGCTCCTTCAAGCTCATTGCGCGGCGCGTAGGCGACGGAGTGGATAATGATGTCGAGGCTGTTCCAGAAGTCGTCGAGGCGTTCGAATACGCTATCAATCTGTTCGTCGCTACCGACATCGCAGGGCAGGGTAATGTCGGAGCCGCACTGCGTGGCCATCTTCTCGACGCGTTCCTGGAGCTTTTCGTTTTGATAAGTGAAGGCGAGTTCCGCACCCTCGCGATGCATGGCCTCGGCGATGCCCCAGGCAATGGAACGGTTACTGGCCAGTCCCACGATGAGGGCGCGCTTGCCCGTTAAAAATCCCATGGTATTTTTCCTTGTGTATATTTTCGACGAAAAGATGTTGCTGCAAAAATACAGTACCTACCCCGTAGAAACAACCCTTGCGTTTTGCGCTGGAATGGGGAAGGGGGATTGCACAAGTTACCGCTATCATCCAAGATGGCAGGGATGAAATGGCCATGGTATACCTACAAACGTTTGCTCGTTTTCCTGCGCTTTATCAGTGTGTTGGGGGTCGTTTTCTCCGGGGTCATGCTTTCCGGTTGCGGACAGCCCTGGAATAACCCCTATTCCGCCAAAGACGCAGGGCGGAATATCCTGTATTCCTCATTTAATGCGCGTCCCAAACACCTGGATCCCGCGCAAGCCTATTCCGAAAATGAATATGCCTTTATCGCGCAAATCTACGAGCCGCCGCTGCAATATCATTATCTGAAACGCCCTTACACGCTCATTCCGCTCACGGCCAGCCAAGTGCCGCAGGCGGTTTACTTCAATGCCGGGGGGGTGCGCCTGCCGGATGATGCGGCAATACAGGACATCGCGTTTAGCGTGTACGACATCCGCATCCGGCCCGGTATCCGTTACCAGCCGCACCCGGCCTTTGCCAAAGATGCGGCGGGGAAGTACCGCTATCAGGCGTTGAGTGCCGCTGATTTAAGTAACATCGACAAGCTGTCCGATTTTTCCGATACCGGCACGCGCGAGTTGATCGCCGCGGATTATGTTTACGAGATCAAGCGTCTTGCCCACCCGCGCCTGCAATCGCCGATCCTGGGGGTGATGGGTGACTATATCGTCGGGCTCAAGGAATATGAGGCTACCTTGATCAAGGCGTATGCCGAACAGAAAAAAAACGGCCAGCGCAACATTTATCTGGACCTCACGCGCTACCCATTGGAAGGCGCGAGCGTCGTCGATCGCTACACCTATCGCATCAAGGTCAAGGGCAAATATCCGCAGTTGCTGTACTGGCTCGCCATGCCCTTCTTTGCGCCGGTGGCCCCGGAGGTCGATCGCTTTTATTCCCAGCCCGGCATGGAAGAAAAGAATCTGACGCTGGACTGGTATCCGGTCGGCACCGGGCCTTATATGCTCACGGACAATAATCCCAATTTACAGATGGTGCTGGAGCGCAATCCGAATTTCCACGACGAGCGTTATCCTGCCGAGGGCGAAGCCGGGGACGCCGCACAGGGTCTGTTGAACGACGCCGCAAAAAAGCTGCCGTTCGTGGATAAGGTGGTATTCAGCCTGGAGAAAGAGGGCATTCCGTACTGGAATAAATTCCTGCAAGGCTATTATGATGTCTCGGGTATCAGTTCCGACAGTTTCGATCAGGCGATCCGCATCGGTGCGGCGGGCAACGCGGCGCTGACCCCGGCGATGGAGGAAAAGGGTATTCGCTTGAGCACCAGCGTCGATACTTCTACCTATTATTACGGCTTCAATATGCTGGACCCGGTGGTGGGCGGCTACAGCGAGCAGGCACGCAAGCTGCGCCAGGCGATCAGCATAGCGCTGGATACCGAGGAGTATATCTCGATTTTTTTGAACGACCGCGGCATTGCGGCGCAAGGCCCTATTCCGCCCGCTATCTTCGGTCACACGGAAGGGCGTGAGGGCATTAATCCGTACGTCTATGACTGGGTTAACGGCGGGCCTGAACGTAAATCACTCGAAGAGGCGCGCCGCCTGCTCGCGGAGGCCGGTTATCCGCACGGCCGCGATGCCGCTACCGGCGCGCCGCTGCTGCTCAATTATGATGTCACCGCCAGCGGCCCGGAAGATAAATCCAATCTTGACTGGCTGCGCAAACAGTTTCAGAAGATCAACCTGCAATTGAATATACGCAACACCGACTACAACCGCTTCCAGGACAAGATGCAGAAGGGCACCGCGCAGATCTTCCGGTGGGGTTGGAATGCCGACTACCCCGATCCGGAAAACTTTATGTTCCTGCTCTACGGGCCGAACAGCAAGGTCGGTAAAAACGGCGAGAACGCGGCGAATTACGACAATGCCGAGTTCAATCGTTTGTTCGAACGGATGAAGGCCATGGAAAACGGCCCCGAACGGCAGACCATCATCGATCAGATGTTGGCCATCGCGCGCCGCGACAGCCCCTGGATATGGGACTTCCATCCGAAGAAATTCAGCCTGCACCATGCCTGGTTTTATAATGCAAAACCGAACAAAATGGCCAATAACAACCTCAAATATATTCGTATTGATCCGCTGCTGCGCGAACAGATGCGTGCAAAATGGAACGATCCGATCGTATGGCCGTTTGCCTTGTTGATTTTTGTCTTGATCCTCAGCGCCATTCCTGCCGTGATAGGTTATTTGCGCAGGGAGCGGGGCGTGGCGCGCGGTGCGCCGGCATGAGCGCGAGTCTGCGTTTGCTGTCCGTAATTTGACAATAAGATATCCTGAATGCTCGCCTATATAATCCGCCGTATTCTTTACGCCATACCGATCCTCATCGGGGTAAATCTAATTACCTTTGTGCTGTTCTTTGTGGTCAACAGCCCCAACGATATGGCGCGCGTGCACCTTGGCGTAAAACATGTTACGCAGGAGGCCATCGATAAATGGAAGGCGGAGCGCGGCTATGATAAGCCCTTGCTGGTGAATTCCCAGGCGCCCGGTCTGCAAAAGCTTACCGATACAATTTTCTATGACAAGTCAGTCGCCTTGTTCGCCTTTAAATTCGGCCGCGCCGACGACGGTCGTGACATCGGCCTCGACATCAGCCAGCGTATGTGGCCCAGCCTCGCCATTGCCCTGCCGACATTGATTATCGGCATTCTCGTCAACCTCACCTTTGCCTTGCTCATGGCTTTTTTCCGCGCCACCTATATCGATATTTGGGGCGTGGTGCTATGCGTTGTGCTGATGTCGATCTCCGGGCTCTTTTATATCATCGGCGGGCAATATCTCATCAGCAAGCTGTGGCATATCGTGCCGATTTCAGGCTATGGCACGGGCATAGACGCCCTGAAATTTATTATGCTGCCGGTGATAATCGGCGTGCTCGGCGGCATCGGCGCAGGCAGTCGCCTGTACCGCACCTTTTTCCTGGAAGAGATCGGCAAGGACTACGTACGTACGGCGCGCGCCAAGGGTTTATCGGAGGCGCGCGTACTGTTCCGCCACGTGCTCAAAAACGCCATGATCCCGATCCTCACCGGCGTGGTCGTGGTGCTGCCGACCTTGTTCATGGGCAGCCTGATCATGGAATCTTTTTTCGGCATCCCGGGCCTGGGTAGTTACACGATAGATGCGATTCAGTCGCAGGATTTTGCCATCGTGCGCGCGATGGTATTTTTGGGCTCGGTGCTCTATATCATCGGCCTCATACTCACGGATATATCGTACACACTCGTTGATCCCCGCGTGAGACTGGCATGAACAACTTCGCCTTTTGCCTTAATACTGCGTTGCAGCACTTTCTCCGCTGCTCACATACTCATGTGTATGCTCCGCCGCTCAAAAGCGCTACGCCTTGTCTTAAGACAAAATTCTTGTTGTTCCGAGGATGTTAATGCAATTCTCTCCCGTCATACTCTGGACCGACGCGCTGATCTTTCTGCTCGTCGCCATGGTGTTAGCGTTCATCTGGCGCGCACGGCGCAAGGAACATCTGCGCGCGCCCTGGCGCGCGGTGGCGCACAATGCTATGGGCATGAGCACGCTGGTGGTATTGCTCGCCTTTATCCTGGTCGGCCTGCTCGATTCCCTGCACTACCGCGTCCCCTTGCCCGACAATCCGGCGCGGCCCGGGCAGATCGAGTATTCGATCGAGGTGCAAAGCCTGCTGGATAAAATCGTTACGCCGTTGCGCACGCGCGATGAGAAGACCTACTCCGCGCCCTTTGCCACGCAACTCTATGTAAAAGAGACCCGGGAGAACGCGGATGGCAGCCAGGTGCGCGTGTATCCGCGCTTAACTTACGGCGGCGCCCATCTTAAAGACCCGGCGGAGCGCACGCGTGATATTTTCGCAATCTCGATCAAGGCCGTATGGGAAGGATTACTCGTATGGCTGGTCTTTGCCGCGCTGGTCGTGGCTCTGCTGGCGCGGCGCGGCCGGGTGTCGTATAAACACATGGCCGGTAAAGTCGTGCGCGGTGCTACGGAAATTCCCTGGCGCGTGATTCTGATAACGACGGGCATCATCATCGTGCTTGCCGCGCTGGCCGCCGAACTTGGCGTTAAATATCACATCATGGGTACCGACAAGGTCGGGCAGGATGTATTTTATCAAACATTAAAAAGCATCCGCACGGGCCTTGTCATCGGCACACTGACGACACTTGTGATGCTGCCCTTCGCGGTACTGCTCGGTATCATGGCCGGCTATTTCCGCGGCATCGTCGATGATGTCGTGCAATATCTTTACACGACCTTGAGTTCCATCCCCGGCGTCTTGCTGATCGCCGCTTCGATTTTGATTTTGCAGGTGTACATGGCGAATCATGCCGAGCAGTTCGACACTATCGCCATGCGTGCCGATGTGCGCCTGCTGTTCCTCTGCATTATCCTGGGCATTACCAGTTGGACCGGCTTGTGCCGACTGCTGCGCGGCGAGACGCTCAAGCTGCGCGAGCTCGACTATATTCAGGCCGCTACCGCGTTTGGCGTGGGGCACTTCAAGATCATCACGCGCCATATCCTGCCCAACGTCATGCACATCGTGTTGATCACCGTGGTGCTCGATTTCAGCGGCCTGGTGCTTGCCGAGGCAGTGCTATCCTATGTCGGCGTCGGTGTCGATCCATCGACCATTAGTTGGGGCAATATGATCAACAGCGCCCGCATGGAGATGGCGCGTGAGCCGATGGTATGGTGGCCGCTGCTGGCCGCCTTCGTGTTCATGTTCGCGCTCGTGCTGGCGGCCAATCTTTTTTCGGACGTCGTGCGCGATGCCTTCGATCCGCGTCTTAGGAAATTGTGATGGTGAACGATGCACTGCTGCGCGTAAATCGGCTCAAGACCTGGTTCAACACGAACCAGGGCGTGCTGCACGCGGTTGACGGTATCGACTTTGAGATTCGCCGCGGCGAGACCTTTGCGCTGCTCGGCGAATCGGGCAGCGGCAAGTCGTTGACCGCCTTATCCATCATGCGTCTATTACCCGCCGCGGCTCAGATTTCCGGGGAGATATACCTGGCCGGGCAGGATCTATTGCAACTGCCGGAGGTCGAGATGCGCAACGTGCGCGGTGGGCGCATCGCGATGATCTTTCAGGAGCCGATGACCAGTCTCAACGCCGTGTTGAGCATCGGTGGCCAGATCGGCGAGGCGCTGCAGCGGCATAAAGGCCTGAAGGGCGAGGGCGCACGCAAGCGCGCCGTAGAGTTGCTCGATGCGGTCGGTATACCCGAGCCGCAACGCCGCTACACGGAATATCCGCACCAACTCTCCGGCGGCATGAAGCAGCGCGTGATGATCGCTATCGCGCTGGCCGGTGAACCGGAATTGCTCATTGCCGACGAGCCCACCACGGCCCTGGATGTCACCATCCAGGCGCAGATTCTGGAACTCATGCGCAAGCTCCAGCAGGATACGGGCATGGCCCTATTGCTCATCACGCATGACCTGGGTGTCGTTTCAGAGATGGCCGACCGCATTGCCGTGATGTATGCCGGGCAGATCGTGGAATTGGCCGAGCGTGCGCAATTTTTTGCCCAACCCCGCCATCCTTATACAAAAAAGCTCTTCGATTCGTTGCCCGGCATGGGCAAGCGTGGGGAACGCCTGGCCGTGATACGCGGTAGCGTGCCGGCGCTCACGCAGGAATTTTCCGGCTGCCGTTTTACGCCGCGCTGCGATTATGCATGGCAGGCCTGTAAGGATAAGGTGCCTGCCTGGGTTGGCAGCGCAAACCAAACGACTGGCCCATATTCACCGGGCGTGCTCTGCCATCTGTACGATGCACAGGCAGCAGTGACCCGTCCCGCTGGAATGCCGTTGGCACTGGCTGGTGCCGATGTGCCCCCACAGGTGTTTAAAGAAACCTCCTGCGCGTCGGAGGTTTTACTGCAAGTGCGCGATCTCAAGGTGTATTTTCCCATCCAAAAGGGCGTGTTCAAGCGCGTGGTCGGTCACGTGCGTGCCGTCGATGGGGTCACGCTCGATGTTCCAAAAGGGCGCACGCTCGCCCTGGTGGGCGAGTCCGGCTCCGGCAAGACCACGGTAGGCAAAGGCATCTTGCAATTAATTCGGCCTACGGCGGGCAGCGTGCACTTCGATAATACCGACCTGCGTTTACTGAAAGGCGAGGCGCTGCGCGCGCGCCGTGCCGATTTTCAGATCATCTTTCAGGACCCGTATTCCTCACTCAATCCGCGCATGATTATTGCCGACATCATCGAAGAGGGTATGATCGTGCAGGGCGTTGGCGGGTCGGCCGGCGCGCGCGTGGCGCGTGTGGATAGTTTATTGGAGCAGGTGGGTTTGAACCCCGAGATGAAATACCGTTACCCGCATGAATTCTCCGGCGGCCAGCGCCAGCGCATCTGCATCGCGCGCGCACTCGCCGTCAGCCCCAAACTTATCGTTTGCGACGAGCCGACCAGCGCGCTGGACGTCTCCGTACAGGCGCAAATACTGAACCTGCTCAAGCGTCTGCAAGACGAGCTGGGGATTGCCTACCTCTTTATCACCCACAACCTGGCGGTGGTGGAGTATCTTGCGCACGAGGTTGCGGTGATGTATCAAGGGCGCATCGTGGAGCATGGCAAGGTTGGGGATGTATTGAACGCCCCCGCCCATCCTTATACCAAAGCCCTGTTACAGGCGGTCCCGGTTATCGAAAACCGGCCGCACGCGGCCGCGGGTTTGGAAAAAATATCTTTGCCTACGTAGAAGGGATCGGCCTCTTTGGGCACGGTACTTGCTTAGATTAATGGGCAATAACTTTAGCCTATCTTTAATGTGCCAGCATTTTATAGTAGTAGCCGAACGCAGTTGTCTTTAGCGTTGAGTTAGCTAATTACTAGCTAAATCAATGGCAACTGTCATATACTTAATAAAAGTTGTAGGATTTACTCATAACTGGTGTTGGCTATAACAGCCGCGTAGGGGGCGTACTATGAAAATAAAGGTTTTCGTGCAAGACCTGGTATTTGGCATGTATGTTAGCGAGTTAGATAGGTCATGGCTCGGTACGCCCTTTCTATTTCAAGGTTTTCTCGTGGAGACCCAAGACCAGATAGAGCAACTGCAACAGTGCTGTGTCTACGTTTATGTAGACCTGGCTCAGGGGGTTGAATCGCTTAATTCAAGACAAGCCCCCGAGGTCGGCGTGAAGGACAATGCAGTCAAGGCTCCGCCTCGGCCCACATTGGCCTACGTCAACGATAAACCCCTCAAATCCGCGCAAACCTATGGCCAGGATGCGCGCACGTATCCGGACCGAACCACAGTCAAGGAAGAGCTTGGCGATGCGGGCCGGGCGCGCAACAAGACCCAGCAGTTGATCACGAGCATTATCCAGGATATCCGCAACGAACGGATTATGGACGTCAGTAAAATCAAGGCGTCCATTGATGAAATGGTCGAGAGTATTGTCCGCAACCCGGATGCATTGCTCCTGCTTACCCAGCTTCGCGATAAGGATATCGACAGTTATGGGCAGGCCGTCGATGTCTCGATCTATTTATTGGCCTTCGGACGGCACTTGGGTTTCCCCAAGGAAGAGTTGCGGTTGTTGGGAATGGGCGGTCTGCTGCAAGATATCGGCAAGCTCAAATTGCCTCTTGAACTTTTAAGGAAAAAAGATAAATTCACGCCAGCGGATTACGAGATGACGGAATCTCATGTTTTATATAGCGTAGAGATTTTGAGAAAAACGCCGGGCATCCCCCCGGCCGTTATCGAACTTGTCGCCACGCATCACGAGCGGCAGGATGGAAGCGGTTATCCGCGCGGTTTAAGCGGGGAAAGTATCGGGGCATTGGGCAGTATGGCGGCGATCGTCGATACATTCAGCGCACTTACGCGAGAACGCCATTATGCCAGTGCGGTTTCGCCTCGTGAGGCGCTGGAGGTCATGGCCGCCTGGCGCGGTAAATATTTACATGGCGGGTTGCTGGAACGCTTTACCCAATGTATTGGAATTTATCCGGTAGGGAGCCTGGTTGAACTCAATACAGACGAGGTTGCCGTGGTACTGGCGCAAAACAAGATTTATCATTTTAAGCCCAGAATCATACGTATTCTCGATCCCGATAAAAAGCCGTATGATAACCCCAGTGTGCTGGACCTCTACAATGACCCCATGGCCGTGAACGATACACCGTACCAGATACGCAAATCGCTGGAATACGGAGCGTACAATATCGATCCCAAGCAATATTATTTATAAAACCTCGTCATGCGCAACGCCCCGTACGCCTCAGAAAGTGCTGCTAGATGCAGGCTGCGCGAAAGCGGTATCCCAGCGCATCATAGGACACCCACGTAGTGCTGGACAACCATACCCTGCTGCTGGAAGTCTTACACCAAGAGATCAATAAGTGCCAACATGGTGATCAGCATATCCTTGCCGTGCTGGTCGTCAACCTCAACAACTCCATAACAAAAATCGACGGCATCTTAGGCTATGATGCGGGCGATCAGCTATTACAGCAGATTGGTAGCCGGCTAAAGTCCATCCTGCGCGGCAGAGATATTCCGGGATTTATCAGTCGCAATGAGTTGGCCTGCATCCTGCCGTCCATCACCAGCGAAGGTTACATAATATTGGCTGCGCATAAGATTCTGCGCACTTTAGAAGAGCCGTTCATGCTGGCGGGCCGCCCTGTGTTTATCAACGTCAGCTTGGGTATTTCGCATTACCCGGAACTTGGTAAGGATGCCGGCAACCTGCTAAAACAGGCAAACGTGGCCATGCACGAGGCGAAGCACAACAACAGCCCCTATATTATTTACCAGGCGCAACATGACCTCCTAAGTCAATTACAGTTTGAAATCCATACCGATTTAAGTAGTGCAATTCATAACAGTGAATTATTTCTCTGCTATCAACCGCAAATGGATTTGCGTACGGGACAAATCAGCGGTACGGAGGCATTGCTACGCTGGAATAATGCCGCCAGAGATAATATCTCACCCTCCGCTATTATCTCTGTTGCCGAAAATACGGGCCTGATCTCCGCACTTACCGCTTGGGTGTTTAACGCCGCGCTACGGCAGCAGTCTCTGTTTCGCCGCGCGGGTATGGATCTCAGTATCAGCGTGAATTTTTCCGCGCGCAATCTCGCCGAGCCGGAACTTCCGACATTCGTTACCCAAGTCTTGGAAACATGGGACGTGCCGCCCGATAAGGTCGTTATAGAAATTACCGAACGCACCATGATCGAAGATGAGAAGCGATCGCTTGCTGCGCTGTCCAAACTTAAGGACATCGGCATAAGACTTTCGCTGGATGATTTTGGGACGGGTTATGCATCCATGTCTCACCTTAGAAAAATGCCCGTGGACGAGATCAAGGTCGATATTTCCTTCGTCAAGGATATGCTGTTTGTAAAAGACGACGAAAGAATTGTGCGCTCAATTATCGCCCTGGGACGTAATTTTGATTTGGAAGTCGTCGCAGAGGGTGTGGAAAATAAAGCAACCATGGATAAGCTGTTAGATCTAGGTTGCGATAAGATCCAGGGGAATTACATAAGCCCTGCTGTGTGTGAAGGAGAGATTGAAGAAATTGTCTCCCGTTACCATAACATGGAGCCCTGCTAGGCTTCGGTCACGCGCAATACAATCTTGCCGCGCGTATGCCCGGCTTGAATTAATGCGTGCGCCTGCCGGGCCTCCGCGAGCGGAAACACAGTCTCTACCACCGGTTTCACGATACCGCCGTCTATCAGTCCGGCAATTTGCGTTAGCTGTTCCGCATTAGGCTGCACAAACACATAGGCCGCGTGTGCGCCATATTGCTCAGCCAGTTCTGCAGATGGCTGATTGATCAGCGAGACGATAATGCCGCCTTTTTTCAAGACCCTCCATGAGCGTTCGTAAATAGCCCCGCCCTGAGTGTCCAACACCACGTCCATATCCGTTACGGCATCTTCAAATGGTGTGTCGTGGTAATCAATTACCTCGTCCGCACCGAGGCCGCGCAGGAATTCCGCATTACTCTTGGATGCCGTGGCGACAACGCGGGCTCCCCTCCAACGTGCAAGCTGCACCGCAAAATGCCCCACGCCCCCCGCACCCGCGTGGATTAACACAGACTGTCCGGCGCGGAGTCCGGCTGCGTCAAACAAAGATTGCCAGGCGGTGAGCGCGGCGAGCGGGACGGCGGCGGCGTGTATAAAATCGAGCGATCGCGGTTTCAGTGCAAGTTCCGCAGCGCGTACCGCGATGTACTCTGCATACGCGCCGTCGCGCGCGATGTCGGGGCGCGCGTAGACGGCATCGCCTACTTTTATATGCGTCACCCCCACGCCCAATTCTTCCACTACACCGGCGACGTCCCATCCCAGGATGAGGGGAAGGCGGTGATTGACACGACCTTGCAGGCGCCCCTCGCGCACCTTCCAGTCCACCGGATTCACACCCGCCGCGTGCACGCGCACCAATACGTCTCCCCGCGCAGGTGTCGGGCGCGGTGCATCTTCATAGACCATAACTTCGGTTCCGCCGTAGGCATGGATGCGTATGGACTTCATGATGTTGCTCTTCGTTACGCCGCTCATAATTTAATGAATCAATCCTTCGCTATTTAAAAATGATGCGCGTTTCAGCATAGCATTTATTACTTACTGTGCCACGTTACTGCGCAGCGCGCCACCGCTTCCAGAATGACTTGACGCACGATAAAGATCAATTCTTCGTTCGTGCGGGATATGAGCCACAATAAGAAAGATACGGCGATCATCAGCAGGCGTTAACGGCGGACGGCCTTACCCAATTTTTGAGCGAGCAAGGCAGTCCGGCACAACGCCGTTAACGCGCAATGCCGGATCCGTTACGGGCCGACAGGTAAAGCCATCCTATTAAGCTTGTCACCAGCACCACAATCCCCAGCGTTAAAATAGAGGCTACGGGCGATGCGCCCTGCGCAGCGGCCAGGGTATAAATGCCGGTCGCCGCCAGCATGGTCAGGTTCTCGCTAAAATTCTGCACGGCTACGGCATTGCCGCTGCCCACGCTACGATACCCGACTACTTGCAAAACCGCATTCATAGGCACGACAAAAAGACCGCCGGAAATACCTATCGCAAACAGCGCGAGGCGTGCCGGCCAGAGGGTCTCCGAAGTGCTGAGCAAGAGAATACACAAGCCCAACAAAAACGCCGCCACACCGGTGCGGCGTAAATACTCCATCGGGATGAGGCGTGGCGCGAGCAGCGCACCGGCGGCGATGCCGATAGCGATATACAAGGTCAGTTCGGCGATCTTCCCCGTCGTCGTGGTCAACAGCACCAGCGGCGCCCAAACTACCAGCATCAGGCGCAATACTGCCGCAGTGGCCCAGAACAGGCTGGTGCTGAGCAGGGAGGCCCGCGCCCGGCCGTTCTTGAACAGGTCGCCCGTTATGCTTATAAAGTGCGGCAATGCGGCGGCCCGTTCCTGCCGCTGCACCGAAATGCGCGTGATGAATAAGGCGCACAGCGCCGATACGCCGTAGAGCACAAGTACCAGGCGTAGCGCCCCCGCTACCGAATGATCGGCCGCTTGGGCGCCGATCCAACTGCCTGCAAGTATGGCGAGGATCGTGCTGCCCTCAATCCAGCCGTTCGCCTTCACGAGTTTATCCTGAGCCACTAATTCCGGCAGGATGCCGTATTTGGCCGGGCTGTACATGGCCGCGCCGACACCGATCACGGCATAGGCGAGCAAGGGTTCCAGATTTACCAGCAACAGGCTTGCACCCGCGGCCTTCACTATATTAGCGGTGATCAGCACGCCGGCCTTGGGCCGCGCATCGGCAAACGGGCCGACCCACGGTGCCAGCACGACAAATGCTACCAGGAAAGAGGCCTGCAGCGCGGGTATATACCAGGCTGCTGGGGAAGCGGTCTGCGTGACCATGGCGATAACGGTAAATAAAATCGCATTGTCGGCGAAGGCGGATAGAAACTGCGCGAGCAAGAGGATGTAGAGATTTTGGTTCATGAGATGTCTGGGTATTTGGCCAATGTCTTTAGCATAGCCACATTTCCTTCCTCCCGGCAGGGGAAGGATAAACAAGCAACCAGAAATACATGCTTGCTTGGGGATCGAGGTGGGGGTACTTCAATCTTTCAAAGGTACATTCCTCCCTGGAATAATGAATCCTGGAGTCGGTTCGGCCGCTACGCCATCAGCTTTTTCGGCTGTACCGCCGGCGTAGCAGGTAAAGCGCCGCTATGATTACTGACAGCGGTAAAACCGGATCTTGGCCCGCAGCTAAAGCAATAGTGCATCCGCCGCCGCCGCCCTTGGGCTTGGGTTCGTCAAGGGTGCGCGCCTGGTTGACCGCAGCCGCAGCATCAATAATGCCTGCGCCACAAAGGGCCGTGGTGCAACTCGAGCCGCTGGGAAAGGCGCGTGCCGTTACTTGGATGGCGGTAAGCACTTGCGCCGGTGTCAGGGCCGGATTCACCGAGAGCATCAGCGCTACGATGCCGGTGACATGCGAAGTTGCAAAGCTGGTGCCCGACAGGTATCGGTAATCATCGGCCAAGGCTGTCGTGGTGCCGGTATTGAGCGTGGAGAGGATGCCGTTGGATTCATTGGGGACGGCCTGCTGGCCGCCCGGTGCGCTGATGTCGACCAGCGCGCCATAATTAGTATAGGAGGTTTTACCGCCCGCCCGGTTGGTGGCCGCCACGGTGATGACGCCCTTGCAGTTCGCCGGGTTGGCATTTGCCACATCGGTGTTTTCATTTCCCGCCGCCACCACAATCACTTTGCCCAGGGCCACGATCTCGTCAATGGCGCGTTGCTGTGCAGTAGTGCAGCGACCCGAACTGCCCAGGCTCTGGTTCAACACCTTCGCCGGATTGGCGTTGCGCGGCACGCCGGTGACGGACAGGCCCGCGGCCCAACGCTCGCCGTCGATGACATCGGACAAATAGCCGCCGCACTTGCCCAGTACGCGCACCGGCAGAATTTTCGAAACCCAATTGATCCCGGCCACGCCTTGCCCGTTATTAGTGGCGGCGCCAATAGTACCGGCGATGTGCGTACCGTGCCAGGAGCTGTTGCTGACACCGCAACCGGCAAACGGCCCGCTTGTGTTGTCGCTTTCCGCGGCGGTTACCCAGTCGCCCGGATCGGTGGGATCGGCATCACGCCCGTTGCCGTCATTGGCGGTAGGGATATGACCGATGAAGTCATAACCGGGCACTGTGCGCCCGGCCAAGTCCGTATGCGGCAAAATTCCCGTGTCCACCAATGCGATGGTGATGTTCGGCTGCCCCGTGGTGATATCCCAGGCAGGGGGAAGATTCACACCGCCGGGTTCTATGGGGGGTGACAGGTAATGCCATTGGCTGCTGAATAAGGTGTCATTGGGCACGGCCAGCGGATGCATAATGCGATCGGGTTCCGCATACTCCACGTCGGGGTCGGCGCGCAACTTTTGGGCAATGGTGTCGGCGTCGGCAAGCGTCATCCGCCCGGGCAATTGGAGTACCTGAGCGCCCCATGACATCGGACGCACATGCGCTAGTGTCATGCCCGCGCGCGCGCTCAAGGCCTGCAGCCGGACAGCACCTGAGGAGGTGGCGTCCTGGGCCGCCACAGGCTGTCCGCGCAGCTTGACGATCAACCTATCAGTGTAATCCGTTAGGGGATGTTGTTGTCGTGCTTGATCCGGTTCACCGGCCTGAGTCAGGGTGGTTACGACTAAGGCCGCTAATAGCGAAGCAGCGCATACCGCATACGATTTTTTAAAAATTTTCATCATTTTTCATCAGAAAAACCCCCGCTCCATGGGTATATGAAGCTAGTTAACAATAAAGCCGCTTAATAGTCTATTTAATAGCAAAGCCGTTTATTTTGATAATGGGCTATTTGGGTGTTTCAACTGCCGGGACGGGATTGATGTAAAGCTTGAGGTCGCGGCCGGGTGTTAAGTCTTTTTCCGTGAGTTGGCCGCCGTTCCATGCCTTTAATTGGGCCAGGCTGATCTTGAAACGCTGGGCAATACCGGACAGCGAATCGCCTTTGCGTACCAGGTATGTCGTTGGGGCATTTTTTGCTTTGGCCGTAGCGTCGGGTTTTTCCACGGAAGCTAATTTTGCTGCGGCCTCCTTGGCGGGCTTCTTTTCCTTGCGGGAGGTCTTCTTGCCGGCGGTTTTGGCATCGGCCTTGGCTGCCGATTTAGGCGGCATCAGATTGCCGGGGTCCAGGGTGGCAAGCTTGGCGTTGAAGATATCCACCTTGCTAATCGGCAGCAGCAGATGGTGCGGGCCCTTGGGGTCGCTTGTCCCGCGGGTGAATCCCGGATTCAATAACTTAATCTCCTGGGGGGTGATATCGGCCATTTGCGCGGCCACCTTAAGATCGATCTGGGATTCGATTTCGACGCTTTTAAGGTAGGGTTCATCCGGGACGTATGTAAGATTGGCGCCGTACTCATCGGGGTCGGCCACGAGGGCCGCCACGCCGAGCAGCCGCGGGATATAGGCCTCGGTCTCACGGGGCAGATCAAGCGACCAGAAGTCGGTGCGTTTCCCGGCCTGGCGATTCTTTTTCATGGCCCGCAACACCCTGCCTTCTCCGGCGTTATAGGCGGCCAAGGTAAGCAGCCAATCACCGTCGAAGTCGATATTGAGCTTTTGCAGGTAATCCATCGCCGCTTTGGTCGAGGCGGCGATGTCGCGGCGGCCGTCGTACCAGAAGGTCTGTTTCAACCCGAAATTTCGGCCCGTGGAGGGGATAAACTGCCAGATGCCGGCCGCCCCGCCGCTTGAATAGGCCAGGGGTTGGTAGGCGCTTTCTACTATCGGTAGCAGGGCAATCTCGGTGGGCATGCCGCGTTTCTCGATCTCTTCCAACACATAATACAGATAAGGCTTGGCGCGTTCGATCACCTCATCCAGGTGATCCTGGTAGCCGCCATAATCCTGTGCCTCTTTGCGCGCTTTAGGGTGCTGCCGGTCGGGTAGCGTGAAGCCCGCGCGCAGCCGTTCCCAGAGGTCCTGTGGCTCCGCCCCGGGCGCAGGCGCGGACAGATCTTTATTTACGCCAAAGTTGGCCCCCAGGCGCTCCCACAGATTTGATGTAGTAGTCACCAGGTAGGGATTGGGGGTGCTCAAGGCAGTTGGGGAAAGATCCGAGGCCGGGTACATGGCAAGGGTGGGTAAAATTCTGGCAGCGTCGGGCGTGGTTGTCCCAGGGGCCGGTTCTATGCCGCTACAACCAGCCAGCCATACCAGCACCAGGGTAGGAATGCAGACGGACAGGTTAAATTTTGGGGTTTGTTTGGGCCTACTGCGCTCATCCATAGCTGGAATGGTAGGTGCTGAGGTCGATCAGGTCAACCCGGCGCATCAATCGTCCAGGTCGTCCTTCCAGCGGCGCAGCGTGGCAAATACCTCAGCCCCGGTGGGGAGGCTGTGGCCGGCATAGCGCTCCGCTGCGGCTATTACCGGGGGCACAGCCGCGCGCAGGAAGGGATTGGTGCGTTTTTCCACGGCCAGGCTCGCCGGAACGGTCGGCAAGGCCGTGGCGCGGCGCCCCTTCGCCTCATTCAGGCGGGCTTGAACATCCGGGTTGGCCGGCTCGACGACCTGGGCAAAGTGCAGATTCTCGACGGTGTATTCATGGCCGCAATAGACCTGTGTCTGGTCCGGCAGGGCCGCAAATTGGGCGAGCGAGGCATGCATCTGCTCGGCGGTGCCCTCGAATAGACGCCCGCACCCGGCAGTAAACAGCGTATCGCCGCAAAACAGCACACCGTTGCCATAGAAGGCAATGGCGCCACGCGTGTGCCCGGGCACATCAAGTACCTGAAAATCAACGCCTATTTCAGGTAAAGATACCCGATCTCCCTGTTTTAACGGATGCGTCAAGCCGGGGATGGCCTCGCTCGCCGGGCCATAGACCGCCATGGGATAATGTTTCAGCAGGGCGTTGATACCGTTGGTATGGTCCCAGTGATGATGGGTGATAAGAATGGCAGCAGGTATCAAGGACAGCCGCTCAAGCGCCTCGAGTACCGGCTGCGCATCGCCCGGATCGACCAAGGCCGCATAAGGCTTTTCCGGGCCGGAGAGCAGCCAGATATAATTGTCCTTAAAGGCCGGGATGGGCTGAATGGTAAGCATGGCGGTAGGATGTCAGGCAGTGCCGCCCCAGGTCAAATTATTGATATGGATAAGACAAGCTGTGCGACTTATTGCTAAGCTGCGCTGATTCAATGAATATCCAGTGGCTGTATCGGCGCGGAAGCTCATAAGAGGTGTAGGACAAGCATGAAACCGGCCTATCAAAGCGGATTGGATCAATTGGCGCGCCGGCAGCGCGCCTGGTACCGTCTGCGCCTGGGCCGATCACTGCTGGAGGCCGAATGCGCGCGCTTGAGCGAGATCTTGCCCAATCTATTCGGTTATCATCTCTTGCAAGTGGGACGCTTAGCGGATGCGGACCTGTTAAGCGCCAGCCGCATTGCGCACCGCGTGGTGCTGGACGCCGACCCGGAGATAGCTACTCTGGCGCCGCCGGGCCTGTACGCGCGCCCCGATGCACTGCCGATTGCCTCGGACAGCGTGGATGTCTTGATCTTGCCGCATACCCTGGAGTTCGAGCCTGATCCGCACCAGGTCTTGCGCGAGGCGGAGCGCGTGTTGATCGCGGAAGGCTCGCTGGTGATCCTGGGTTTTAATCCGTGGAGCTTTTGGGGCTTGTGGCGCCTATTCCTGACGCGCAGCAACACCCCCCCGTGGCGGGCGCGTTTCCTGAGTCTGCCCCGTACTCGCGACTGGCTCGCGCTGCTGGGATTCGATGAAGTCGAGACCCACCCCTATTTTTTCCGGCCTCCGCTGCACCACGAGGCCACCATGCAAAAACTAACGTTCCTTGAGACGCTGGGTGCGCGTTACTGGCCGAAACTGTCCGGCGCGTATGTCCTGGTGGCCAAAAAACGTGTCTCCACCCTGACCCAGATCAAACCGCGCTGGCGCCAGCAGCGCCAATTAATCGGCGCGCGCTGGGCCGAGCCGTCGTCGTAAAATAATGGGGGCAAGAACCGACATGCAGCCGTGCGAAATATCCGATGTTATGGCCGGACAGGTCGTAGAGGTATTCACCGACGGCGCCTGCCGTGGCAATCCCGGCCGCGGCGGCTGGGGTGCCTTGTTGCGCTATAAGGGGCAGGAACGGCGCATTCATGGCAGTGAGCCGGCCACCACGAATAACCGCATGGAATTGATGGCCGCCATTCAGGCCCTGGAGTCGCTCAAGCGCCCGTGCAAGGTACACCTGATTACGGACTCGCAATACGTCAGAAAGGGTATTACCGAGTGGATCATGCAATGGAAGCGGCGCGGCTGGAAGACGGCCGCTAAAAATCCGGTCAAGAACATCGATTTATGGCAGCGTCTCGATGCGGCCATGCAGAACCATGAGATCAACTGGGAGTGGGTACGCGGCCATAATGGCCATGTGGAAAATGAGATTGCCGATGCCCTGGCCAATCGTGCCATTGATGAAATGACCCAAGCGACGCAGGAGACTTGATGCGCCAGATCGTTCTGGATACCGAAACTACCGGCCTTGACCCCGCGCAGGGCCACCGCATTATTGAAATCGGCTGTGTGGAGTTGGTGAATCGACGCCCCACCGGGCGCCGCTTTCAATATTATCTGCAACCCGACCGCCCCATCGATCCCGGGGCCACCGAGGTACACGGCATCACCAACGAGTTTCTCGTCGACAAGCCGCGTTTTTCCGATATCGCCGCTGAATTTCTTGACTTCATCCGCGGGGCCGAATTGATCATCCACAACGCCGCCTTCGATGTGGCGTTCATCAAGCATGAGTTGGGCTTGTTGGGAGACGGCGCGAGCGCCGCTGTTCCCTTGTCCGGCGATGCCGCCCCGCAGCCGGAGACCGGCCCGATAGCCGGCGTCGATTGCAAGGTGCTGTGCACCCTGATCCTCGCACGGCAATTGCATCCCGGCCAAAAAAACAGCCTCGATGCCCTGTGCAAGCGCTACACGGTAGATAATTCGCAGCGCCAGTGGCATGGCGCATTGCTCGATGCCGAGATCCTCGCGGATGTCTATCTGGCCATGACCGGCGGCCAGGCCAGCCTGTCGCTGCATGCCTCTCTGGACGGTCATGGCCTGCATCCTGCATCGATTCGACGCCTGGACCCGCAGCGGCCGCGAACTTTAGTATTGCACGCGAGCGTGGACGAATGCACCGCCCATGCCGCACGGCTGGAG
>JBDSTW010000049.1:0-3291 GCA_039928055.1 Gammaproteobacteria bacterium
CTTGAAAACCTGCGCCTCGTCCCAGTAGCGCTGGGCCTCGGTCTCGATGATCGCGGGATGATAATGTTCGTCCATGGGATGACACGCGCCTGTAAAAATGTGCAAGGATACCGTAGCCGGGGCAAGGCTCACAATGATCTGGCATAACTAGGCAACCAAGCGCAGTTGGTACACACTACCCGTAGACACCTCAGGGAGATTGCCGTTATGACCGAAAATGACACCAGCGAAAAATTTGTCCGCGCCTACAACCGCATGCTGGAACGCGTCAAGGCCGCGCTTGAACAGGCCGAGCAGGATACGCTGCCCACCGTGCAACAGCATATCGAGATCGCCAAGAAAAAGGCCGTGGAACTGGGCGAACTCACGCGCGATGAGGCGGAGAAGATCGGCGCCTATGTCAAACGCGATCTGCACGACGCCGCGCAATACGTGGCTGACACGGGCAAGGAACTGGCGACCTGGCTGCGCTTCGATTTGAAATTAATCGAGCAGCGCGTGCTCGATGTGTTCGCCACCATGGTGGATCGTACCCGGCTGGAATTGGACAAACTCGGCCTGCAGGCCAAGGGTGCGCATAAGCCGAAAAAGGTGAGCCTCTGGCACACCGGCGAGATTACCGGCGTAGGCTCGCTGGCCTGCACCGCCTGCGGACAGACCATGCTGTTTCATGCCACCGGTCACATCCCGCCCTGCCCCAAGTGCCATGCAACGATATTCCAGCGCGTTTCGGAGCGATGAACAAGCCCCTTACTGGCTAGGTTGAATCAAGCGTAGCGGCCGCCCCCCCTCACTCAAGCTCTTCGAGGGAGAGGGGGCGAAGAGGTCACGATCTGTGTGAAGCTGCGCCCACCTGATTACGGGCGCGCGTCTGCGCGGCCTTTTTTGCCGAGGCGGAACGAGCGGCAGGCGAGCGCGCCGCAGAGGCGGCCCCGCCTATTTTGCCGCCCTTTTTCGCCGGCGCCTTGTTCGTCTCTTTGCCACGTCCCGAGCCGGATTTTTTACCGCCGCCGGACATTTTATTCACCGTTGCCCAGGCGCGTTTTCCCGCCTCGTCTTCGCTAACACCGCGCTTCTCGTAGCCTTCTTCGATATGCTCGGCCTGGCGTTTCTGTTTTTGTGTGTACGCTGCTTTATCTCCTCTTGGCATAACACTCTCTCCTTAGTGCTGCGATCTTCTCCCGACCCTTGCCCACATCAGGCTTAGCACCAGCATTACTAACACAGGATAATTGCCAAAACGGGCATAGGGCGTCAATCCCTGCATAGGTTGTGACTCGCCGCTGAGCACATAAGTTTCAAATTGCGGAGAGCGCGCGACAATTTTGCCCTTGGGATTAATGATCGCGGAGATGCCGTTGGTGGTGACGCGCAGCACCGGCCTGCCGGTTTCGAGCGCGCGCATGCGCGACATCTGCAAATGCTGCGGCGGGGCAAGCGAGTCGCCGTACCAGGCATTGTTGGTGGCATTAACAAGCAAGCTAGCCTCGGGCAGATTGCGAATAACCTCCTCGCCGAACACATCTTCATAGCAAATGGAGACCCCTACTTTTTGGCCCGCCACTTCGAGCAAGCGCTGATCTGCAGGGCCGGGGCTAAAGCCCGACATGGGCAGATCGAAGAACCCGATCAGGCCGCGCAGCCAGTTTTGCAGCGGCACGTAATCGCCGAACGGCACCAAGTGCCGTTTGTGGTAAAAACCCTGCGAGCTTCCCAGGCTCATCATGCTGTTGTAGTAGCGGCCGGTCGTCTGATCGAGCACCGGCAGACCGATCAGCAAGTCCGCGCCGTGCGTGCGCGCCTCGCTTTGTAATTGGGCGAGATAATTATCGGCGACCTCGTGATAAAATAGTGACAGCGCGGCCTCGGGCCACAAAATAATATCGCTGCTCCAATGCCGGCGGGTCAGATCGGCATACAGATCAAGCGTGCCTTGCTGTTGCTCGGGACGCCACTTGATATCCTGCGGGATATTTCCCTGGATCAGGCTCACGTGTAGAGATTTACCGTGCGGCTGCGTCCATTCGATGCGCCCGAGCAGGCCGGCAAGACCCCACAGCATGACAAGCAGAATAAGGGCGCGCCACCGCGCGCCTGATGTGGCGCGCACCACGTACACCAGAAGTGCCGCGCTAAAGGCCGTCGCCAGGGACACGCCATACACGCCCACTACCGGGGCCAGGCCCGCGAGCGGCGCATCAATCTGGCTGTTGCCCAGGTTCAGCCAGGGAAAGCCGGTGAGTATCCAGCCACGTATCCACTCGAATAGCGTCCATGCCGCCGGGAAGGCCAATAATAATTTTAGCGTTTTACTGCGCGGTGTTTGCGCGGGGAAAAGGCGGGTGGCGAGATAACCCAGCAGGGCAGGAAATAATGCGAGAAATGCGACAAAGCCGCCGGTTAATAATACGGCGGTAAAAATATTCGAATGTCCGAAATCGTGGATGGCCACATAAATCCAGGACACCCCCACGCCGAACATGCCCGCGCCAAATAACCAGCCGCGCCTGAACGCGCGGCGCGGCTGGACATTAAGCCAGGCACGGAATAAAACCGCCGGCGCGAGAACGGCAAGCGGAAATAGATCAAACGGGGAAAATGCAAGGGGTAGCAGCGCACCGGCCAGCAGGGCCAGCAAATCGCCGCGCAGGCCGACGTAAAACAGTGGACTGAAAAAACGCCTCACGCGTTAGACGTAGAGTGTGCCCGCGCATTCGGAGCAGCCGATACATTGACCCGCAGCAGATGGATGCGCCGGCTGTCTGCGCGCAATACCTTGAAGCGGATATTGTCCAGTGTCAGACTCTCGCCGCGCTTGGGCAAGCGACCCAGATGATGCACCACGAGCCCCGCGATGGTATCGAATTCCTCGTTACTAAAATCGGTGCCGAAGTGTTCGTTAAACTCTTCAATCGGGGTGAGTGCCTTGACCGTGTAACTGGTTTCGCGCAGCTTGGTAATGAAATTTTCTTCTTCGGTGTCGTGCTCATCGTCGATCTCGCCGACGATCTGCTCCAACACGTCCTCGATAGTCACCAGGCCCGCCACCCCGCCGTATTCATCGACGACGATGGCCATATGATTGCGGTTGGCGCGAAACTCCTTGAGCAATACGTTAAGGCGCTTGCTCTCCGGAACAAAGATCGCGGGGCGCAACACATTTGCCAAGGTAAAGGTGCTGTCCTTGCCGTTTTTGAAATAGGTCAGCAGGTCTTTGGCGAGCAGAATACCTACTACCTTGTCGCGGCTCTCGCCGATGACGGGGAAGCGGGAATGGGCCGACTCGATAAT
>JBDSTW010000050.1:0-3488 GCA_039928055.1 Gammaproteobacteria bacterium
TGAACGTCTCGGCCAAGAATAAGGCGACCGGCAAGCAGCAGTCCATCATCATCAAGGCCTCGAGTGGTCTGTCCGACGAGGAAGTGCAGAAGATGATCAAGGATGCCGAGGCGCACGCCGAGGAAGACCGAAAATTCCATGCCGTGATCACGGCGCGCAACGCGGCGGAGAACCTGATTCACTCCACCACGCGCTCCATGACCGATCTGGGCGATAAGCTGGAGGCCGGGGAAAAGAGTGAAATTGAATCGGCTATCGCAGCCTTGCAGGAGGCCATGAAGTCCGAAGACGCGGCCGCCATCGAGGAAAAGACCAAGGCGCTCGCAGATGCCTCCGGCAAGATGGCCGAGCGTGTTTATGCCCAGCGGGCCGAAGCCGGACAGACCGAGTCTGCCGCGGCCGGGCAGGGCGACACCAACACCCAAGGCGAAGGCGACGTGGTCGATGCGGAATTTGAAGAGGTGAAAGAGAACAAAAAGTAATACATAGCATAACTGGAGCTTCTCAAGCGAGAGCGGCACGGATTGTTTGGTCGCCTGATACTAGCCTTCCTGAGCCAGCTTCCGGTCATTATAATAAGGCTAACCGACAGGCGTGGGGATGTATGTCCCGCGCCTGTTCATTGTGTGTTGTGGAAACTCTAAACCGATGGCGAAACGAGATTATTACGAAATCCTCGGCATTGAACGTAATGCCACTGAGGAAGAGATCCGGAAGGCGTATCGTCGCTTGGCGATGAAATATCACCCCGACCGCGATCCCAATAACAAGCAGGGAGAGGAGCTCTTCAAGGAGGGTAAGCAGGCTTACGAAATACTTTCCGATGCGCACAAACGCGCGGCCTACGATCAGTTTGGCCATGCCGGCGTGGATACCTCCGCGGCGGGCGCGGGCTTTGCCCAAGGCGGCAATTTCAGCGACATCTTTGGCGATGTATTCAGCGATATCTTCGGCGGCGGGCGCTCCGGCGAGCGTGTGTACAGCGGGGCCGACCTGCGTTACAACCTGGATATCAGTCTGGAAGATGCCGTGCACGGCACCACCGTCAATATCCGCATTCCTACGCGCGTAACCTGCAAGGCCTGCTCCGGTAGCGGCGCCAAACCGGGAACCAAGCTCAACACCTGCCCCACCTGCCAAGGCCATGGCCAGGTGCGTATGCAGCAGGGATTTTTCGCGATTCAGCAGACCTGTCCGCGCTGCCACGGCAAGGGTAAATTGATTTCCGATCCCTGCGCAAACTGCCACGGTCACGGCCGCGTGCAGGAGCACAAAACCTTGTCGGTCAAGGTGCCTGAAGGGGTCGGTAGCGGCGACCGCATCCGGCTTGCCGGGGAAGGCGAGGCGGGCGAAAATGGCGGCCCGCCGGGGGCTTTGTATGTCGAGGTCCGGGTGCGCGATCACCCGATCTTTACGCGCGAGGATAATAATCTCTTCTGTGAAGTGCCGATCAGTTTTGCCACGGCCGCCCTGGGCGGCGAACTGGATGTGCCGACGCTCGATGGACAGGTTAAGCTGCGTGTTCCGGCGGAGACACAAACGGACAAGGTATTCAAGCTGCGCGGAAAGGGTGTGAAATCGCTGCGCGGCGGCGCGATGGGCGACTTATTCTGCAAGGTCGTGATTGAAACGCCGGTTAATTTAAATGCACGGCAGAAGGCGCTGCTCTCCGAATTCGAGGATACCATGCTGGAAGGCGGGGATAAGCACAATCCCAAGACCAGTTCGTGGCTCGATGGCGTTAAAAAGTTTTTCGAAAATATTCAGATCTAATTACAATCTGTAGCACGTAACGAATTACAAAAAAACGGAAAACACATGATCAGACTAGCCATCAGCGGCGCCGGCGGGCGCATGAGCAAGAGTATCATTCAGGCCTGCCACGCCAAACCCGATTGGACGGTGACGGCCGTTACCGCGCGGCCGGGAAGTTCGGTGATAGGAGATGACGCCGGCTGGCTCGCCGGTGTGCCGGTACTGGGCGTCGAGGTGATGGACAGGCTTGCCAAGGTGGAGCAACCTTTTGATGTGCTGATAGACTTTACCCAGCCCCTCGTTACTTTAGACAATCTCATCTACTGCCGCGAGCACAAACGGCGCATGGTAATCGGCACTACCGGCTTCACGCTGGAGCAGCGTGAAAAAATCGCCGCCGCCGCCGAGGATATCGCCATCGTACTGGCGCCTAATATGAGCGTGGGCGTGAATCTATGCTTTAAGCTGTTGGATATTGCGGCGCGCGTGCTGGGAAACGAGGTGGACATCGACGTCATCGAGGCGCATCACCGCAATAAAGTGGACGCTCCTTCGGGAACCGCCCTGCGCATGGGTGAAATAGTTGCAAAGGCGCAGGGCAAAGATTTGGAGACTTGCGCCGTGTATGGCTTGGGCAAGGGCATACACGGGGCGCGTGAGCGCGCGACCATCGGTTTTGAGAGTATCCGCGCCGGCGATATTGTCGGCGACCATACCGTGATGTTTTCCGGCGCCGGTGAACGTCTGGAGATAACGCATAAGGCAACCAGTCGCTTGACCTTTGCCCATGGCGCGTTGCGCGCCGCCGGGTGGCTGATGCAGCACGACAAAGGTTTGTTCGATATGCAAGATGTGCTGGGCTTGAGATAATGCCGTATTAGCGCCGATCCTGGCGCTACGCGCCGCCGGGCGTTAAATTTCCTTGCGCGGGCAAAAGCTGTTTCGCTCATTCCGATAACAGATTAAAATGCACGTACTCTAATATCACCCGCTGACAAACCCTAGAGCGGGAAGGCGCCCCATGGCACCTTCCCGCTTTGCGCATCTGGAGATGAAGGTGGTTACGAAGGTTCCGGCACTGTTAGCCCTAGAAGACGGCAGCCTGTTTCGCGGCGAGTCTATCGGCAGCGAAGGGCAGACCGTTGGCGAGGTGGTCTTCAACACTGCCATGACGGGCTATCAGGAAATCCTCACCGACCCGTCCTATTGCCAGCAGATTGTCACGCTGACCTGCCCGCATATCGGTAATGTCGGCAGTAATACGGCTGATGAGAATGCCGCCGGCATCATGGCCAGCGGCCTGGTTATCCGTGACGCCTCCCTCATCGCCAGTAATTGGCGCTCCGAACATTCCCTGACGGATTATTTGCGTGCCAATAAGGTCGTCGCCATTGCCGGCATTGATACGCGTAGATTGACGCGCTTGCTGCGCGAGAAGGGCGCGCAGAATGGCTGTATCGTGGCGGGCGCCAATATTGATGAAGCCGCTGCCCTGGCGGCCGCGCGGGCCTATCCCGGCCTCAAGGGCATGGATCTCGCCAAGCAGGTCACGACGGCCAGTCCTTACGAGTGGCTGCAAGGTAGTTGGTCGTTAAAAGAAGGTCTGCCCGGCGCGTCATCCCCCGAACATCTGCCCTATCACGTCGTGGCCTATGACTACGGCGTGAAGCGCACTATCCTGCGTATCCTGGTCGATAGCGGCTGCCGCGTGACCGTGGTGCCCGCGCAAACGG
>JBDSTW010000051.1:0-21805 GCA_039928055.1 Gammaproteobacteria bacterium
ATCAAAGCCTGACGCGTGGGCGTGAACTTACCGAAAAGATGAAAGAAATTATTCCGCGCCAGATGTTCGAAGTGGCCATCCAGGCGGCGATCGGCTCACACATTATTGCGCGCCAGACCGTGAAGGCCCTGCGCAAAAATGTTATCGCTAAGTGCTATGGCGGAGATATCACGCGTAAACGTAAACTATTAGAGAAGCAGAAGGCAGGGAAAAAACGCATGAAGCAGATTGGGACGGTGGAGATTCCGCAGGAGGCGTTTTTGGCGGTCTTGCACGTCGGCAAAAAGTAATTATTTCAGGTGAAGCTTGAGCATCACCTTGGTCACATTGAGGTTTAAATGAAATTTGATTTCCCCGTTATCATGGTGCTGGCAGTCGTGTTGACCGGCGTGATCTGGCTGGTAGATGCCGTTTTCCTGGCGCCGCGCCGGCGCCTGGCTCAGGCCCATCTCCTGGCCGCCACTGGGCCGGACGCCACCGCGGGGCCGCAGGCTACGGCCGAACTTATGGCGCGCCTGCCCAAAGAGCCGCTGATCGTCGAGTACGCGCGCTCATTTTTCCCGGTGATTCTCGCCGTGCTGGTATTGCGCTCGTTTATCGTCGAGCCGTTCCGCATTCCGTCGAATTCGATGATGCCTACGCTACTGACCGGCGATTTTATCCTGGTCAATAAATTCAAGTACGGTATCCGCCTGCCGGTTATCGATAAAAAAATAATAGACGTAGGCCTGCCGCAGCGCGGTGATGTTGTCGTGTTCCGCTATCCCAACGACCCCTCTATTGACTACATCAAGCGTGTGATCGGTTTGCCGGGCGACCGCGTTGCCTATTACCGCAAGCAATTACGCATCAACGGTGAGATCATGGCGCAACAAGGCGTAGGGCCCTACACCGGCGTTGGAGCGGGCGTCGGTATGACGGGCGCGGATATGTATAAAGAAAGCCTTGGCAAGATCGAACACTCCATACTCACCCGTGCCGGACAGTCTTCCGTCGAGGGCGAGTTTGTCGTGCCGCCGGGCGAATATTTCGTAATGGGCGATAATCGCGATAACAGCAACGACAGCCGTTACTGGGGCACGGTCCCCGAACAAAATCTTGTCGGCAAGGCGTTTCTGGTCTGGATGAACTTGGATGCATCCAATGGCGGCGTTGCCTGGGGACGCATCGGGTCCAGTATACGGTAGAAATTTTCAAGGCTGTCGAAGCAGGCAAAACCAGGAGTCGGCAAACAAGATTTCTCATCATCCGCGGTAAGGAGGGGACGTTGTGAATATTATTAAAAAACAAGATGGAATGACCACCATAGGTGTGTTGGTCGTATTGTTGCTGATCGGATTTTTTGTACTGATCACGCTCAGATTACTGCCCATGTATTTGGAAAGTTTCAGTGTAAGCACGGCACTGGAGTCGCTTAAGAGTGAGCCCGAGGTGGCCAGCAAGACGGGACCTGATATTTTGCAGTTGCTCCAGAAGCGGCTGGACATTAACGATGTCGAACATGTCGGTCGAGATAATATCGACATCAGGCGCACCGATACCGGCGTCGTCATCAGCGTTAAATACGAGGTTAGAAAAGAGTTGTGGGGTAATATCGATCTAGTCGGTAAGTTCGATAAAAGCATTACGGTGAATCATTGAGCAAACCATCCCTTGCCGTTTTATGCAAGGAACTGGGCTATCATTTTTCAGACAGGGAGTTATTGACCGCCGCTTTAACTCACAGCAGTGCAGGCGCGATCAACAATGAACGGCTGGAGTTTCTTGGTGATGCGATCTTGAGCTTTACCATCGCCGCTGAACTGTACCGGCGCTTTCCACAGGCGAGCGAGGGCGAACTCAGCCGCCTGCGCGCGAGCCTCGTCAAGGGCGAAACCCTGGCGCAACTGGCACAGGCTATGAATCTCGGCGGCTATCTTAATTTGGGCTACGGTGAATCCAAGAGCGGTGGCCATGCGCGCGCTTCTACGCTGGCCGATGCGCTCGAGGCTATAATCGGCGCCGTCTATCTGGATGGCGGTTTGACGGCCTGTCAGGAATTTATCACGGCGCTTTACCGGCAGCATATCGAGGCACTGTCGCCCGCCACGCACCTGAAAGATCCGAAGACACGCCTGCAGGAATATTTACAGGCGCGAAAAATGCCCCCGCCGCTGTACAGCGTACTGGCCACCAGCGGCGATGCCCATGCGCAAACCTTCCTCGTGGAATGTAAAGTGGGCACCGAATTTTCGCTGCAGGGGGCAGGCAGTAGTCGCCGCAAGGCCGAGCAGGATGCCGCGCACAAGGCTCTGCAGTTGATCGAACATGGCTGACCCCGGTACAACTGCTGAGCCCGCCAGCCGTTGCGGCTACGTCGCCATCCTCGGCCGCCCCAATGTCGGCAAATCGACTCTGTTGAACAGAATCTTAGGGCAGAAGATCAGCATTACCTCGCGCCGCCCACAGACCACGCGCCACCGCATCCTGGGCATCAAAACCGCGGGCGGCGCGCAGGCGATTTACGTCGATACGCCGGGCCTGCATCAGGGCGGCAAGCGCGCCATGAATCGTTATATGAACCGTGCCGCCAGCAGCACCATCAACGAGGTTGATGCGGTGCTCTTCGTGGTCGAGGGTCTGCGCTGGAGCGAGCAGGATCAATACGTCCTCGATAAGATCAAGTCCGCCAAGGTGCCGGTGATTCTGGTTATTAATAAGATCGATAAGATTGCCGACAAAACGGCCTTATTGCCCCACCTGGCCATGCTTGCCGGGCAAATGGCATTTACCCACATGATCCCCGTCTCCGCCACCGGCGGCGATAATGTGGGGGTGCTGGAGGAGAAGGTGAGCGCCTTGCTGCCGGCGGCGGAACATTTCTACCCGGAGGATCAGGTCACCGACCGCAGCGAACGTTTTCTGGCGGCGGAACTGATTCGGGAAAAACTGATGAGCGACCTGGGCGAAGAATTACCCTACGCGCTGACCGTCGAGATTGAACAATTTTCACTGGAGGACGAACTGCTCACCATCGGCGCCGTTATCTGGGTGGAGCGCGAGGGGCAAAAGGCCATCGTCATCGGTAAAAATGGCGCCCGTCTGAAAGACATCGGCCAGCAAGCCCGGCTGGATATGCAGGCCATCTTCGAGCACAAGGTTTTTCTGAGATTGTGGGTCAGGGTCAAGGAAGGTTGGTCGGACGATGCGCGGGCCCTGATAAGCCTGGGCTATGAGTGAGGCGCAAATGGTATTCGCCCGTGCGGATTATTCGCGATGAGCGGCGCACGCGTCAGCCTGCAAGCGGCCTATGTGTTACACCACAGGCCCTACCGTGACACCAGCGTATTGATCGAAGTCCTCACGCGCGATTACGGGCGCGTGGGTTTGATAGCAAAGGGTGTGCGCACGGCGAAGTCGCGCATGCAGGGCCTGCTCCACCCGTTTCGCCCGCTGCTCATTTCCTGGGCAGGGCGCGGTGAGTTGGTAACGCTCACCTCGTGCGAAAGCGCAGGTCCGGCAGGGCGGATCGGCGGACGAATAATGATGAGCGGATTTTATATCAACGAATTGCTATTGCGCCTCCTGCATCGGCATGATGCCCACCCTTTGCTGTTCGAGATTTACGGCGCCACCTTGCGGGCTCTGGAAGACCCGCCGCAAGAGCAGCGTGCGCTGCGCATTTTCGAAAAGCACTTGCTGCAGGAAATCGGCTATGCGCTTGTGTTAAATTGTCAGGCCGATACGGGTGAGCCGCTGGCGCCGGAGCGGCTGTACAGTTATTTGCCGGAAAAAGGGCCGCTGGATTACGACGAATTTCGCCCCGATGGCATCGCCATGCACGGCGGCAGCCTGTTGTCCTTGGCGAACGAGGACTTGAACGATCCGGTAAGTCTGCGCGAGTCCAAGCATCTGATGCGCGCGAGCCTCGCTCTTTATCTGGGCGACAAACCGCTGCAAAGCCGCAAACTGCTCAGCGAGCTGCAAAAGACGCAGCGGGCTGAGGGTCCAGACACATCCGTAAATATATATACGCCGCTCACATGAAATAAAACTAACAATGCAAACACCTCAAGCCATTCTGTTAGGCGTTAATATCGATCACGTGGCGACCTTGCGCCAGGCACGCGGCACGCGCTACCCTGATCCACTACAAGCCGCCATGCTCGCCGAGCAGGCCGGTGCCGACGCGATCACGTTACACTTGCGCGAGGACAGGCGGCATATTCAGGAGCGCGATGTCGAGATGCTCAAGCACACCTTACTCACGCGCATGAATCTGGAGCTGGCCGTCACCGACGCCATGCTGAAGATTGCCGAGCGCATCAAGCCTCAAGACTGTTGCCTGGTGCCCGAGCGCCGCGAAGAACTGACCACCGAGGGCGGCTTGGACGTGGTTGGGCAGGCCGGGCTGATCAAAGAAGCCTGCACGCGCCTCAAGGAGGCGGGTGTGCGCGTCTCCTTGTTTATCGATGCCAACTGTGCGCAGGTCGAGGCCGCCGCGCGCGCCGGTGCGCCGGTCATCGAAATACACACCGGACACTTTGCCGATGCACCTGATGCAACGGCGCGCGCGCAGGAATTGCAGCGCATAATCGATGCGGTAAGACACGGCAGGCAGGCAGGATTGCAGGTCAACGCGGGACACGGCTTGAACTATCAGAATGTCGGCGCCATTGCTGCCCTGGCGGACGTTAGCGAACTGAATATCGGCCACGCCATTGTCGCACGCGCCTTGTTTACCGGCTTGGGTGAGGCCGTGTGCGAGATGAAGCGGCTCATGTGCGCGGCGCGCAACGGCGTTGCTTACGGGGTTGCGACATGATATTCGGCGTGGGCACGGACATCGTACGCGTGGCGCGCATGGAAGAGAATCTCAGGCGCTACGGCGACAAATTCGCGCCGCGTATTCTAACGCGCAATGAGCTTGATGATTTTAAAAAATCCACACAGCCCGCCCATTTTCTCGCGCGCCGCTTCGCCGCGAAAGAGGCCGCCGCTAAGGCGATCGGCACCGGCTTCAGTGGCGGGCTAAGTTTGAAAGACATCGGTGTGGGGCACGATGAGAAGGGCAGGCCGCTGCTGGAATACCATGGCAGGGCGGTGGAGCTCATCAAGGAATTAAATATCGGTAAGGGTTATCTCAGTATCGCGGACGAACAGGATCACGCCGTCGCCTTTGTGACCTTATTGATGAACGCGAGTGCGCCTGTCCCGGCTTCGGGCGCAAAGATTTAGGCAGGTGTAGCGCATGAACTTTTCTACCATCGAGGCCTTTGTCGGCAATACGCCTTTGGTGCGCCTACAGCGCCTGCCCGGCGTGACCACGAACACGCTGCTGCTGAAGCTTGAGGGCAATAACCCTGCCGGCTCGGTAAAAGACCGCCCGGCGCTCAGCATGATCACGCATGCCGAGGCGCGCGGTGAGATCAAGCCCGGCGACACGCTGATCGAAGCGACCAGCGGCAACACCGGCATCGCGCTGGCCATGGCGGCGGCGATCAAGGGCTATCGCCTGATCCTTATCATGCCCGAGCACATGAGCGTGGAGCGGCGCAGCATCATGAAGGCCTTCGGCGCCGAGATCATACTCACGCCGCGCGCCGGCAGTATGGAGGCCGCCATCGATTTGTCGCGCCAGATGCAGGCCGACGGTCACGGCCGCGTGCTCAATCAATTCGGCAATGATGACAATCCGCGCGCCCACTACGAGGGCACCGGCCCCGAGATCTGGCGCGACACCGCGGGGACGATAACGCACTTCGTGAGCTCCATGGGCACCACGGGCACGATCATGGGCAGCTCGCGTTTTCTCAAGGAAAAAAATCCCGGCATCAAGATTATCGGCGTGCAGCCGACCGAGGGTTCGCAAATCCCCGGCATACGGCGCTGGCCGCCGGAGTATCTGCCGAAGATTTACGACCCCGCACGCGTGGATGCCATCATCGACGTCAGCCAGCGGAAAGCCGAGGAGATGACGCGTGAACTGGCCGCACGCGAGGGTATCTTCGTCGGCATATCCTCCGGCGGTGCCTTAGTCGCCGCGCTGCAACTCGCGCAACAATTGGAGCACGCGGTGATCGTCACCATCGCCTGCGACCGCGGCGACCGTTATTTGTCCACGGGCGTGTTCCCGGAGTAATGAAACGCGCCGTTTACGCGCGGGGTATTTTTAGTGGGATATGCGTCTTTGCGCTGCTGGCGAGTCTGCGCGCTGCGGCCGTGGACACACTGCACCTTGAGATGGCCGCCGTGGAAGGGCCGGGGTGGAAGGCCGCAGGTGTAACGCTCGATCTCAACTGGCTTTCGCCAACTGAGGTGGCGCTCACCGTCTCTGCCGTGCAGCTGCAACTCCCACCGCCGCTGGAGAACTTGAGTAATGCCACCTTAATCTGCTCGAATACCGTTATTGACGCTGCGGCGGTGCGCTGTCACGGCGGGCTATTGCGTTTGCAAAGCCCCACGCTCGACCGTCCCGAGATTAGCGTTGATCTGACGTATTACCCGGTGTCCGGCGCGGCGGATATAGCGTTAAAGGACGTACGCCTGGCCGGCGGCGCGCTGAACCTGATCGGAACGCTCACCCAGGCCGGGTGGCAATTCACGGTGGCGGCCAAGGTCCTGGAGATCGCAAAGCTGCCGGCTGCGCTCAAGGGTTTTATGAACTGGCCTTCCGGTATCAAGGCCACGGGCAGATTAGGCATTAATGCGCGCGTGTCGGGACAAGATAAAAAAATAGCACAGTTGCAGGTGAAGGGCACGGTCACGGCGCTGAAATTTTCCGATGGGGGCGGACGCAAGGCGAGCGAAAAGCTTGCCGCCGATTTTACCCTCGACGCGAAACCGGTAGCGGACGGCTGGCAATTTGCGGGACACCTCTCGGCCAAGGCGGGCCAGCTTTATCTGGAGCCGATCTTTTGGGAATTTCCGCGTAAGGCCGTCAAGTTCAGCGCGCGCGGCGTGTGGCACACGAAACAAAACACACTTAACGTCGCGCAGCTTAGCATTGATCACCCCGGCATCGCGCAGGCGCAAGCCACGCTGGTCGCGGCGCTGAATCCATGGCAAGTTCGGAGCGCCACACTTAAGATTCCCGCTGCGCCCTTCGCGCCCCTGTACAAGGTTTATCTGCAACCCTTGCTGATCGGCACTGCCTTTGATGCCCTGGACGGGACGGGCCGCATCGGCATAGACCTGGCTTACCGCGATCAAAGCATCGACTCCGTAATAGTGGATACCAAAGCTGTGGGGCTGGAAGATAAACGCGGGCGTTACGGACTGAGCGGTTTGAACGGCACGCTGGCCTGGACACGCGGCGCTACGCCGCTACGCTCGGATCTCGGTTGGGGCGGCGGGCATGTGTATAAACTGACCTTGGGTGCGAGCCGGGTAAAGTTGCAATCGGCGCAAAGCAATCTTGATTTACGCGAGGCCATGAGCTTGCCGGTGTTGGACGGCGCGCTGCAAATAAAAACCTTGAACCTGCAAAAGGTGGCTACGCCGGATATGAATCTGCAGCTGACCGGGGCATTGACGCCGGTGTCCATGGAAGCCTTCAGTAAGGCCATGGACTGGCCGCTGATGAGCGGAAAATTTTCCAGCGTCATCCCGAATCTGAGCTATACCAAAAACACGATCAATGTCGGCGGGGATTTGCGGATACGCGTATTCGAAGGCGATGTGACGGTGCGCAAGCTGCGCCTGGAAGATCCCTTCGGGGTGCTCCCGCTGTTGTCCGCGGATATCGATATCGACAAACTGGACCTCGAGGCCCTGACCCGCACCTTTTCTTTTGGTAAGATTCAAGGCAAGCTCAGCGGGGCAGTATCCGACCTGCGTATGGCGAACTGGCAGCCGGTTGCATTCCAGGCGCGCCTTGCTACGCCGGCGGATGATACGTCGCGGCACCGCATCAGCCAAAAGGCGGTGAACAGCCTGTCCAGCCTGGGCGGGGCCAGCGGCGTACTATCGCGCAGCCTGCTGCGTTTCTTTGAGGAGTTTTCCTATGCCCGCCTGGGCCTGAGCTGTCGTCTGAGCAAGGGTGTTTGTGAAATGGGCGGGGTCGAACCGGCGGAGAACGGTTATTACATCGTAAAGGGCGGCGGCATTCCACGCATCGACGTGCGCGGCTTCGCCACCGAGGTGGATTGGGATGTGCTGGTGGAGCGCCTTAAAAACGCCACGCGCAGCGAAGGGCCGGTTGTTCAATAGCATTTTTCTCAACATAAAAGGAATGATTATGAAAACCAAGATTTTAAGCAAACTGTTCGGCAGCATTACCATGCCATTGGCATTGATCGCGTGTGTCACGATCAATATTTATTTCCCCGCTGCCGCCGCTGAAAAGGCGGCCGACCGCATCATTGAAGATGTCTGGGGCAAACAGCCCGGCGCCGCTAAGCCGGTCCCGAAGGCGCCCGCTGCGCCCAAGGCATCGGAAAAATCTTCGCGTAATGACGGTGCCGCTTCCGATCCGCTGGCACTCACCCTGCTTAATCTATTGATCAGCCCGGCGCAGGCCGCAGAAGAGGCCGACATCAATATCGCTACGCCGGCGATCGACAGCCTGCGTGCCTCGATGAAGGCGCGTCATGTTGCCTTGGAGCCGCACTACAATAGCGGCGCGGTAGGCCTGACGAATGATGCCTTGGTTGCCGAGCACAATGCAGGCGCCATCCCGCTGAAGGATCGCAACAGCGTAAAGCAGTTGGTGGCCGATGAAAACAAGGATAGGAATGCCTTGTACCGCGAGATTGTCCAAGTGAATAATCACCCCGAGTGGGAGGCCGATATCCGCAAAACTTTCGCAAAGCAGTGGGTGGAAAATGCGCGTGCGGGCTGGTGGTATCAGGACGATTCCGGTGCGTGGAAACAGAAATAATTAAAAATGCGTCTTTTGCTTCAATACGTTGTTGCAACGCTTTTTGCGATGCTCACATACTCTAATGTATGCTCCGCTTCTCGAAAGCATTGCGCCTAGTCTTGAAGCAAAATCCGCTATTTTTAGAGACTCACCCCCTTTCTGCACCATAGGCATCAAGTGTATTAAATGAACGTCTTTGTATTCGATATTGAAACCGTGCCGGATGTAGATGGCGGGCGCAGGCTTTACCATCTCGATGGCCTCAGCGACAAGGAGGTCGCCGAGGTGATGTTTCACAAGCGCCGCCAGGAAACCGGCGGTTCGGACTTTTTACGCCTGCACCTGCAGCGCGTCGTTGCCATCTCTGCGGTGCTGCGCTCGGGCAACACCCTAAAGGTTTGGTCGCTGGCCGACGCCGATTCCGCCGAGCCTGAATTGATCAAACGCTTTTTTGACGGCCTGGAGAAATTTTCACCTACACTGGTCTCGTGGAATGGCGGCGGCTTCGATCTGCCGGTGCTGCATTACCGCGCCTTATTGCACGGCATCGTCGCACCGCGCTATTGGGATAACGGCGAGGATGATCCAGCGTTCAAGTGGAACAACTATCTGAGCCGTTTTCACGCGCGCCACACGGACCTGATGGACGTGCTATCCGGTTATCAGGCGCGTGCCTGTGCCCCGCTCGATGAAATCGCCACGCTGCTCGGTTTGCCGGGCAAGATGGGCATGAACGGCGCCCAGGTGTGGGACAGTTTTCTCAACGGTGATATCGCCGGCATTCGCAATTACTGCGAGACTGATGTATTAAATACCTACCTTATCTATCTGCGCTTTGAATTGATACGCGGGCACCTGGCGCCCGACAGCTACCAAGAAGAGTGCCGCATGGTCTACGACTGCCTCAGCAAGGAGACCAAACCTCATCTACAGGAGTTCCTCCAGGCGTGGAATCATGGCTGTGCCTGAATGCTGGGAGATCGTAAAACCATATACCTAATTGCTCTTTAAGGCTTTGTCAATTTCCGCTTCGGCTTCGAGCCAATCAGCCATCTCATGCCCGCCTTCGAAACCGCGCGCCTCAGCGTGGTAGTACGCTGCCTCCGCGATCATCTGATGCCAGTGCCCCGGCGGGTTCGCATTGCCTTTCTTGCTACTGCTTCGGGAAGGACTGATTTTTTTAACTGAAGCGGTCTTGTTCATATCGTTCATAGACGTCTCCGATAATTATGTATGTTTAATGAGAAAGTAAATCTGGGCTTAGCCGCGTTGAGGCAGGTAAAATGAGGGGCGCTGATGACTACGCTAAAAGATTTACATTTTTCACAGCTCTGTTTTGGTAGCAAGGCAGCCCGGCCATCTTACCCGATGCCGGTGAGCTTCTATTAAATATGAGAATGTATCTTCCGTAAAGTTCAATGGTCTCCTGGGTTCATGACAAGATCGCGACGCGGTAACAGGGCTATACCTAAAGAGTCGGCCCAGGCTTATATTGAATCAATGTCGCACGATGGCCGTGGCGTTGCGCATATTAACGGTAAAGCGATTTTTATTCATGGAGCCTTGCCCGGCGAAGAAGTTCTGTTTCATTACGATACGCAGCGTAAAAATTTCGATGAAGGCCACGTTGCCGATATATTGAAACCCGCGGCGACGCGCGTGACACCGCGCTGCCGGCATTTTACTGTTTGCGGCGGTTGCAGTTTGCAGCATATGGCCGGCGATGCGCAACTGGAGGCAAAGCAACAAGTGCTGCTCGATAACCTCAAGCACATCGGAAAGCTGCAACCTCAGGCTATCCTCTCCGCACTGCGCGGCCCGGCCTGGGGTTATCGCCGCAAGGCGCGCCTGGGTGCGAAATACGTCGTCAAAAAAGAGGCGATGCTGGTCGGGTTTCGCGAGCGTGGCAGTTCGCTGCTAGCCGATCTTACACAGTGCGAGGTATTACATTCCTCGGTCGGCGGGTTGCTGCCGGAGTTGCGCGCGCTGCTCGCCGGAATGGATGGCTATGATCGCATTCCGCAGATCGAGGTCGCCGTGGGCGATGCGGCAACGGCGCTGGTATTTCGCCACCTTGATGAATTGTCTGACGCAGATCAAACGGCCTTGAGCATCTTTGGCCAGGCGCACGACTTGCAGATTTATGTGCAAGCGGCAGGCCCGGACAGCGTATCTTTGCTTTGGCCGCAACAGGCCACGCTCAGTTACCATTTAGCTAAATATAATCTCGAACTGTTCTTCGCACCCACCGATTTTACGCAGGTGAATGCGGAGATTAACCGGAAAATGATCGATCGCGTTGTCGAGCTACTCGACCTGCAAGCCACGGACCGTGTACTCGATTTATTCTGCGGTCTGGGCAATTTTACCTTGCCTCTGGCGCGCCGCTCAGCTCATGTAATCGGCGTGGAAGGCGCGGAGAAACTCGTGCAGCGTGCGCGCGACAACGCATTACATAATTCGGTGAGCAATGCGGAATTTTATACGGCGGATCTGGCCAAGGACTTTACCGATGCCGCATGGTGCGCTCAGGACTTTACCAAGATTCTACTTGACCCGCCGCGCACCGGCGCGTTTGATCTCATTAAGCAACTGCCGCGCTTCGGTGCGTCCCGCATCGTCTACGTCTCCTGCAATCCGGCGACGCTGGCGCGCGATGCCCACGAGTTAGTGCGCCTGGGTTACACCTTGGTCAGTGCCGGCGTCATGGATATGTTTCCCCACACCACGCACGTTGAATCGATTGCCTTATTTGAAAAAACGGAAATTTAATGTATGGAATTCATCTCCCAATTTGTAGATATCGTCCTGCACCTCGACAAGCACCTTTATTCCCTGGTGGCGCAATACGGCGTGTGGGTCTACGCTATTTTGTTTCTGATTATTTTCAGCGAAACCGGCTTTGTCGTTACACCTTTTCTGCCCGGTGACTCGCTGCTCTTTGCCGCCGGAGCCATCGCCGCCGGTGGTGTCCTGGATATCTCATGGCTATTTGTGCTGCTAACGCTCGCCGCCGTGCTGGGCAACACGGTAAATTACGGAATAGGTTACCTGGTTGGGCCCAAGGTGTTCCGTAAGGAGCGTTCACGCTTTCTCAACCGTGAGTATTTGGAGCGGGCGCATGCCTTTTACGAAAAATACGGCGGCAAGGCCATCGTGATTTCACGTTTTATCCCTATTATCAGAACCTTTGCGCCCTTTGTGGCAGGCATAGGCCGCATGACCTATATGCGCTTCCAGTTCTACAATATTGCCGGCGGGGTCTTATGGGTAGGCTCATTAGCCTACGCAGGATACTTGTTCGGTAACATGGCCTGGGTAAAACATAATTTCAGTTTGATAATTATAGGAATTATCGTCATCTCCATTCTTCCCGCCATCATTGAATACTTCCGTCAACGATGGTTGCAGCAGAAACTGTAAGCTTTTTTAGCCTATCCGTTTACGCGCGTTGCGGAACATACGCATCCACGGACCGTCTTCTTTCCAGTCGTCCGGGTGCCAGGAATTTGCCACGCTGCGAAACACGCGTTCAGGGTGCGGCATCATGACGGTGAAGCGGCCGTCCGGCGTGGTCAGGCCGGCAATGCCTAAGGCCGAGCCGTTGGGATTGGCGGGATAGGTTTCCGTGGGGCGTCCGTAATTATCCGCCCAGCGTAGCGCCACGATACCGGCCTCCAGCGCCTGCTGAGCAGTTGCCCCTGCGCGGAATTCGGCGCGGCCCTCACCGTGCGCAATGGCAATCGGCAGGCGCGACCCCGCCATGCCCGCTAAAAACAGGGACGGCGAGGCGGGCACATCCACCAGCGAGAAGCGTGCCTCAAACTGTTCGGATGCGTTGCGCGCAAACAGCGGCCAGATCTCGGTACCCGGGATCAGCTCATGCAGGTGCGAGATCATCTGGCAGCCGTTGCAGACCCCCAGGGCAAAGCTGTCGGTGCGCGCGAAGAAGGCGGAAAATTCATCGCGTGCGCGCCCATTGAATAAAATGGAATTGGCCCAGCCGCGCCCCGCGCCCAGCACATCGCCGAACGAAAAACCGCCCCCCGCGACGATGCCCTGAAAACCGCGCAACACGACGCGGCCTTCCAGGATATCGCTCATATGCACATCGAAACAGGCAAATCCGGCACGATCCAGAGCGGCCGCCATTTCCACCTGGCCGTTCACGCCCTGCTCGCGCAGGATGGCAATGTGCGGACGCGCGCCTTTCGCTATAAACGGCGCGGCGATATCGTCATGCGGATCAAAGCTGAGCGTGGCGTTGAGGCCGGGATCGGCGGCATCCAGCAAGGCATCGTATTCCTGTTGTGCGCAGTCCGGATTATCGCGCAGTGCCTGCATGCGGTAAGAGGTCTCCGACCAGGCGCGTTGGAAATTAATGCGCGTATCGGCCAGAATTTTCCGGTCGTTGCGCGTGAAGACGATGTCGTCGTCACGGTTGAGTGTCCCGATGATATGGCTGTGCACGCCTAAACCTGCTTCGTGCAACAGACTGCTCACGCCCTTGGTTTCGCTGCGGCGCACTTGCAGCACGGCGCCGAGTTCTTCGCAGAACAGGGCGGCGGTAGCATCATCGCCCAAGGCGTCGATCTGCACGCTCACACCGGTGTGCCCGGCAAAGGCCATCTCGCAAAGCGCGGCGAACAGGCCGCCGTCGGAGCGATCGTGATACGCGAGAATCAGCCCTTGTTCGTTCAAGGTTTGTACCACGGCGAAGAAGGCCTTGAGTAATTGCGCATCGTCCAGATCGGGAACGGCGGCGCCCAGGCCGCATTCGCGCTCAGCATAAACCTGTAGCAGCGCCGCCGCGCCCAGACGGTTACGGCCCTGACCGAGGTCGATCAGGATCAGATCGGTCTCGCCGCAATCGGTGCGTAACTGCGGCGTGAGCGTCTTGCGGCAATCCAGAACGCGGGCAAAGGCGGTCACCACCAGCGAGAGCGGCGCGCTGACGGATTTGGCCGCGCCCTGCTCCTCCCACACGCTTTTCATGGAGAGCGAGTCCTTGCCCACCGGAATGGCCAGGCCGAGCTGCGGGCACAGTTCCATGCCCACCGCCCTTACCGTGTCGTACAGCGCGGCGTCTTCGCCCGGGTGGCCAGCCGCCGCCATCCAGTTGGCGGAGAGCTTGATCTCGCTAAGATCGGCGATGCGTGCCGCGGCGATATTGGTGAGCGCTTCGCCGACCGCCATGCGTCCGGAGGCGGCGGGATCGATCAGCGCCAGCGGCGCGCGTTCGCCGATGGCCATAGCCTCGCCGGTGTACACATCAAAGCCGGTCGCGGTGACCGCAACATCGGCGACCGGTATCTGCCAGGGCCCGACCATCGGGTCGCGCGCCACCAACCCGCCCACCGTGCGATCGCCGATGGTGATCAGGAAACGCTTATCCGCCACGGCGGGCAGGTGCAGCACACGCAGCGCGGCCTCGTGCAAATCAATGCCGGTGGTCTCGAATGCCGCATGCGTAAGCCGGCGCTGGCTGACCTCGCGCACCATGCGCGGCGGCTTGCCCAGCAGCACGGAGAGCGGAATATCGATGGGCGTGCTGCCGAAATGCCGGTCGCTGAGCACGAGTTGCTGGGCCTGCGTGGCCTCACCGAGTACGGCATGCGGGCAACGCTCGCGTGCGCAGATCCTTTCGAATTCGCCCATACGCTCTGCCGATACCGCCAGCACATAGCGCTCCTGCGCTTCATTGCACCAGAGTTGCATGGGCGACATGCCGGGATCGTCGTTGGGGATGGCGCGTAATTCAAGCCGCGCCCCGCGCCCGCTGTCATTGACCAGTTCGGGCAAGGCATTGGACAGGCCGCCCGCGCCGACATCGTGTACGGAAAGGATGGGATTACCATCGCCCATCTGCCAGCAGCGATCGATGACCTCCTGACAGCGGCGCTGCATTTCCGGGTTGTCGCGCTGCACCGAGGCGAAGTCCAGGCTCTGTTGGCTGGCGCCGCTGCTCATCGAGGAGGCCGCGCCGCCGCCCAGGCCGATCAGCATGGCCGGTCCGCCGATCACGATCAACTGTGCGCCCGCCGGGATGGTGCCCTTTTGCACATGCGCGGGGCGGATATTGCCGATGCCACCGGCGAGCATGATGGGTTTTAAATAGCCGCGCCGCTCAGGGCCGTCCGGCGTGGTAAGTTTAGCCTCGAAGGTACGGAAGTAGCCGCAGATGGCGGGGCGGCCGAATTCGTTATTGAATGCCGCAGCGCCGATCGGTCCTTCGAGCATGATGGCGAGGCTGGAGGCGATGTGCGCGGGTTTGCCGTAGGTGTCTGCCTCCCAGGGCTGGAGCGCCCCCGGGATGCGCAGATGCGACACCGAAAAACCGCTAAAGCCCGCCTTGGGTTTCGCGCCGCGCCCGGTCGCACCTTCATCGCGGATCTCGCCGCCGGAACCCGTGGCGGCGCCGTGAAAGGGCGAGATGGCGGTCGGGTGATTATGGGTCTCGACCTTCATCAAGATGTGCGTATCTTCTGAGGTATAAGCGTATTGAGTGCTGTCGCACAGGGGAAAAAAACGCGCGGCCCGCGAACCTTGCATTACAGCGGCATTGTCCTTATACGCCGAGAGCGTGCCCTGCGGGTGTTGCCGATGCGTGTTGCGGATCATGGCAAATAAGGAATGCGCTTGTTTCTCGCCGTCGATAATCCAGGTGGCGTTAAAAATTTTATGGCGGCAGTGTTCGGAATTGGCCTGCGCGAACATCATCAATTCAACGTCGGTAGGATTGCGCTCCAGGGCCACGAAATTTTCGTGCAGGTAGTCGATTTCGTCCGGGGAGAGCGCGAGACCCAACGCGGTATTGGCCCTGGCCAAGGCCGGCTTGCCTTCGCCCAGCACATCGATGCTCGCCAGCGGCGCGGGCACGGCGTGCGCAAAAAGCCGCTCGGCTTCGCTGAGCTGGGTAAACAGGGCCTGTGTCATGCGGTCGTGCAGCAGGGGCGCGACGCTCGCGATTTCCGGTTCGGATAGCGGGCTGCCGTCGTGTTGGGTAAGCCGGTAAATGATGCCGCGCTCGATACGCCGCAGTTTTGTGAGGCCGCAGATACGCGCGATCTCGGTGGCCTTGCTGGACCAGGGTGAGAGCGTGCCCGGGCGCGGCACGACCAGGAATAGTTGTCCGGCCGTAGGGACTTTGCCTTCCAGCCCGGCGTTGCCCAGTAATTTTCCTAGCAGGCTGTGCTCGTGTGCCGTCAGTTCTGAGTCGGCGGCAATGAAATGGATAAATTCCGCGCGAACTGCGGCTAGCGTCGGCGATGCCGTGCGCAGTGTCGCCGTGAGTTTAGCGAGGCGAAAAGGGGAGAGGGCCTGTGCGCCAGGCAGTGAAAACATAGTATCTCTTTGTGGGGTTGCAGCAGGCTAGTCGGCTAATTTTAGCAAAATTTTAATGCTGCGGCGAATTGCGCTGAGTAATGAGCACGCCCAAATGTATTTGGCCGATTGAAATCAGAGCAGCGCGCGCCATGCCAGGCCGTTCTGTTGATCGGCGATACCTATCCAGTCCGGCTCGCAATCCAGCGCCGTGCACAGGGCCAGCCGCGCCAGCGCCGGCGCATTATTTTTTTCACTCAAGTGCATCGCGATCAGGTGTTGCAGACGCGAGCGATCCAGGCGGGTCAGCAATTGGGCTGCCTGCGCGTTGCTTAAATGCCCTAGCGTGCCACCCACGCGCTGTTTCAGCGCGGGGCTATAGCTTCCCCCGGCGAGCATGGCGCTGTCGTGATTGCATTCGATCAGCAGGGCGTCGCAGGCACTCAGCATTTGCTCGATATACGGCGTGCAGCAGCCCGTATCGGTCAGCAGGCCCAGCCGCTGCGTGCCGTTACTGAATACGAATTGGCTCGGCTCGCGCGCATCATGCGGTACGGGAAACGGGTGAATTTCGAGTTCATCCAGAGCGAAGGAATCATGGCTGCTGAAAAATTGCAGTTTGGGCAAGGCGCCGAAGCGCGGTGCAGACCAAGTGCCCGGTGTCATCCATACCGGCAGTGCATATTTGCGCGCCAGCAAACCCACACCGCTAACGTGATCGGCGTGCTCGTGTGTGACCAGGATGGCCGTCAAATCGTCCGCGCTTTTTTTCAAGCGCGCCAGGCGCCGTTCCAGCTCGATCAAGGTGAAACCGCAGTCCACCAGGACACAGGTCTTGCCTTGCTCTACGAGCGTGGCATTTCCCCGGCTACCGCTACCTAATGACGCGAAGCGCACTGGGGCTTAAGGAGCCTCTGATTTATTCAGAGGTTCCTTGCGGTACAAGGATGTAACGCCATTTCTCAAACACGTAAGGTTTGAGAAATGAAGAAAATTTAAAATCACATTTTTAATTTTTGTCTCTGAAAATTCCATGGATGGAATTATTCAGAGTTTCCTCAAGATAAACGCAATTGCAGTCCATGATTGTTTAAGCGACCGTTCGGAGCGCCGACGCTCGGCCAGTGTGCCTTAGCGCAACTGTTCTTCGAGCAGCGCCAGGATGCGGTTCGAGGTATCGGATTTTTCACGGGCGCCTTCTTTATTCAGAACGACGATGCGCGTGGCGGCATTATCCGCGCCAATGACGCTGACCAGGTATTCATCACTGCTGGGTTTAGGGCTGCCCTTCCAGAATTTGAGCTTGGATAAAAGGCCGCTTTTAGCATCGTCCTTGAGTGGGTCGATGTAGCGCACATAGTAAAGGCCGCGCGAACGGTCGCGGTCTTCGACGGTAAAGCCGACGCGATCGAGGGCCAGGCCGATGCGCCGCCAGGCACGCGAAAAATCTTCATCCAGGCTTAGGGCGGCATTGCCGTCGACATCGCGCGTCAACTGCGCGCGCGGTTCGCCACCGGCCTCTTTGGCCAGCAGTGTTTTGGCCTTTTTCTCATCCACACCGAGGAAAACGATCAGGCGATTGAGCATCTCGATTTCCAGTTCCGGATCCGAGGGGCGCGGTTGAAAGATCGTCGAGCTTCCCTGTACGACCTCTTCCACGCCGCGATGGCTGAGGTAAACCTCGGTCGTGCCTGTTTCCTTGCCGCGCTCAAGGCGCACGCGGAATTTGTCGCGCGTGGAGGCAGAATACAAGGAGTCCAATGCCTTGCTCAGAAATGAGCGGATCATATCCTTGGGGATATCCGCACGGTTCTCGATCCAGTCGGTCTCCATAATGCCGATACGCGGGTCTTCCTGTTTCAGCAGGATGCCGTTATCGAGCCAGAACTGACGTACCTTGGGATAAACCTGTTCGGGTTCCGCCTGAATGACGAGCCAGCGTTTGTCGCCCTCGCGCTCGACGCGAATATTCTGTTGCTGGGCCAGCACCGTTTCCCTTGCGGCGGCTTGCGGGTCGCGGCGCTCTTCGTTATAGGCCGAGAATGTAGCGCTGCCCGCCGGGTCGATGTCCGGAACGACCAGCGCATCATCGATGGTGGAGCTGGTAAGGTCGGGTGGCACCTCCAGCGGCGGGAGCGAGGTACTCTTTTTGTACTCCGCCTTATCGGTATTGGCGCCGGAGGTCACCTCATCCAGCTTGGCGGATAACATGTTGCAGGCGCTAAGGGCCGTCAGCATCAGTATTAAAACGCCGGTACGGGTGAGTTGTCGTATAGAAACCATATGTAATCCTATAGATTGAGGTGCTGCATAGCCTGCCTGACCTGCACCTGGCCGGCCTCTGACAGGGGGGTTAACGGGAGGCGGATCCCCGGCGGGATCAGCCCCATTTGATGTAATGCCCATTTTACCGGGATCGGGTTGGACTCGATAAATAAATCTCTATGCAAGGCCGCCAAACGATCGTTAATCGCCTGCGCCTTAATCCGGTCGCCTTGCAACGCCGCTACGCACATATCGTGCATCAGCCGGGGGGCGATGTTGGCGGTGACGGAGATCACTCCCTTGCCACCCATCATCATGACCTCCAGGGCGGTGCTGTCGTCCCCCGCGTAAACTCTGATTGTATCACCGCAGCGCAGCAGAATCTCGCGCACCCGCTCGAGATTGCCGGTAGCCTCTTTGATGCCGATGATGTTGGGGATGGCCGCCAGGCGTTGTACCGTTTCGGGCAGTAGATCGCAGGCGGTGCGGGCCGGCACGTTGTAGAGGATCTGCGGGATCGGTACGGCCGCCGCGATGGCCTGGTAGTGCAGGTAAAGCCCTTCCTGGGTGGGTTTATTGTAGTAAGGTGTTACCAGCAGGCAGGCATCCGCCCCGGCCTGCATAGCGCAACGCGTCAAGGTAATGGCCTCGCTCGTGGAGTTGGCGCCGGTGCCGGCAATGACGGGCACCCTGCCGCGCACAAATTCAACGACTTGGCGAATGACAGCGCAGTGTTCCCGTTCATCCAGCGTGGCCGATTCGCCGGTGGTCCCTACGGCGACGATGGCATCGGTGCCGTTTTCCAGGTGGAACTCGATGAGGGCGCCCAAGCTTGCCTCATCGAGGCCGCCGTCGGCGTACATGGGAGTGACCAGCGCCACCATACTGCCATGAAACATGAAATCTCTCCGGATAGGGGTGGGCCTACTCGCGCCACAAGATCGAGTTAGTGGCCTTTATCTTGCATAATCCAACGTAGCGGCAGGTCTTTGCCGAGGGAGTGGTGCGCGCTGGTGAGGGCATGGACGTATAGAAAACGGTGAACGAAGGCGCATACTACCAACACGGCAAAACCATTGAGATCAAAGGCGCATGGTACTTGGGCATAGTGTAGATGACAAGTAGCGGTGGCGCGGCTCTTGTCCGGCCGGCGCAGTACGTTTTTCATGGCTTGTACAGAAAACGGAAAAAAGGTTGTGCTTCAATCTATTGCGCTCTGAATATAGAGTAAATTACTATGGCCGGGCATCGGCTACTTAGGGGACGTTGAGACGCGATGGCTATATCAGACGTTAATTTCAAGCTCAGCGGTTTGGCGCGCAGGCTGGTGCAGGATGGGCTGTTGGCCGGCACGCTCGCGCAGCAGGCTCAGGATCAGGCTGCGCGCAATAAAGTCCCGTTCGTGACCTATCTGGTCGAGAGCAAGATGCTCTCCAGTCAGGCGATAGCGGCGGCCGCGTCCCAGGAATTCGGCGTGCCGCTATTCGATCTCAACGTAATGGATATGGACGTGGCCGCCATCACCCGTGTGGAAGCGAAGCTGGTGCGCCAACATCATGCCCTGCCGTTATTCAAACGCGGTAGTCGCCTGTTTTTAGCCGTCTCCGACCCCACCAATCTGCACGCCCTGGATGAGATCAAGTTTCATGTGGGGCTCAACACGGAGGCGGTGCTCGTCGAGGAAGACAAGCTCACCAAGGCTATCGAAAAGGCCCTGGATAAGCAGGATACCTCGCTTAGCGCGCTCACCGATGCCAGTTTGGATGATCTCAATATTACCAGCGGCGATGACGAGCTGGGTCCCGAGAGCGAGACCGAGATCGACGACACCCCGGTGGTGCGCTTTGTTAATAAGGTGCTGCTCGATGCCATCAACCAAGGCGCCTCGGATATCCATATCGAACCGTATGAAAAAACGCTGCGCGTACGCTACCGCCAGGACGGCATACTGCGTGAGGTGGCATCGCCGCCGGTCAATCTGGCCTCCAGAATCTGTGCGCGGCTAAAGGTCATGTCGCGGCTCGATATCTCCGAGCGCCGCGTGCCTCAAGACGGGCGCATGAAGATGACGCTGTCGAAAAACCGCAGCATCGACTTTCGCGTGAGCAGTTGCCCCACGCTGTTCGGCGAGAAGATCGTACTGCGTATCCTTGATCCGACCAATGCGCAACTCGGCATCGACGCCCTGGGTTATGAACAGGATCAGCAAAAGCTATTTCTGGACGCCATCCACCAGCCCTACGGCATGGTGTTGGTCACCGGCCCGACGGGCAGCGGTAAGACGGTGTCGTTATATACCGCGCTCAATATTCTCAATACCGTGGATAGAAATATCTGTACCGCCGAAGACCCGGTCGAGATTAATCTGCCGGGCATCAACCAGGTGCACGTCAATCCGAAGGCGGGGCTGACCTTTGCGAAGGCGCTCAAGGCATTCCTGCGCCAGGATCCGGACGTCATCATGGTCGGCGAGGTGCGCGACCTCGAGACTGCCGAGATTGCCATCAAGGCGGCCCAGACCGGCCATATGGTACTGTCCACGCTGCACACCAACGATGCCCCGCAGAGCCTGAATCGTCTCGTCAATATGGGTGTCGCGCCGTTCAATATTGCCTCGGCGGTGTCGCTCGTCATCGCGCAGCGTCTCGCGCGCCGTCTGTGCAATCATTGTAAAAAGCCGGAGACGATTCCGCACGAGGCTTTGCTGAAGCAAGGTTTTAAGGAACAGGATTTAAGTAAGATTAAATTATTCGGTGCGGTGGGTTGCGATAAATGTAGCGGCGGTTACAGGGGGCGGGTGGGCATCTATCAGGTCATGCCGATCTCGGACGCCATCGGTCGCCTTATTATGGAAGGCGGCAATGCCATCCAGATCGCCGATCAGGCGAGGCTCGATGGGATCGCCGATCTGCGTGAGTCGGGTCTCAAAAAGGCGGGCATGGGCTTAACCAGCCTCGCTGAAATCAACCGCGTGATTACGGAGTAGGCAACAAATATCATGTTAAGAAAGCCCTGCATAAACCAGGGGTTTCTTAGCAAGATTAAAGATAAGGTTTTTCACTTGCCGTTTAACGGGCGAGTGAGTAAAAGGGGGTAGCTGTGGCGGCAAAGGCGATCAACAAGCAGGAACTCTTTCAGTGGGAGGGAACCAATAAAAAGGGCGCGCGCGTAAGCGGTGAGTTGCGCGGAACAAATATCAGCCTGGTGAAGGCCGACCTCAGGCGTCAGGGCATTCTGCCGGGCAAGATCAAAAAGAAATCCAGCTTCGGCCGCAAGAAAAAGGTCACACCCAAGGACATTGCCGTATTCAGCCGCCAAATCGCGACCATGTTGAGCGCCGGTGTCCCGCTCGTACAGTCTTTGGAGATCATCGGG
>JBDSTW010000052.1:0-2355 GCA_039928055.1 Gammaproteobacteria bacterium
GGCGGGACCGGCGATGCCGCTGACCGCAAGGCTAACCTGGGCATGGCTATGCAGCAACGCGCCCTCGGCCATTTCGCGCGCGGTCGCTTCGCTCACGGCGCCGCAGGTCTCGAGCGTGGCGGCACGAACCCCCAGCATTTCCTGCTTGGCATTATTGGTGTAGGTGATAAAGCCGCGCTCGAACCACGCGGAACTCCCCGGCACCAAGGTAATGGTCTGTGCCACCCAACCGCCGGTACAAGACTCCGCCGTGGCAAGCACGACACCGCGCTTGCTGAGCAATGCGCCCAGGCGCATTGCCAGTAGCTCAAGATCGGCTTCTTGTGAGTGTGCCATGCCGGCAAGTGTAGCAAACAGGAAATGTTGGCACTGCTGGAAATAACTATAGATGTCGCGGCTGAAATAGAAGGCGGTGCGGGGTGGGGATATTACAGGCTAAAAACTAAATGGTTGGTAAGGAGCCCCTTACCAACCATTTTAAGGCTGGGCTTATTGACCCGATGCTGCCTTGGCGGCGGCGTCAGCCTGTTCTGCTGCAATGCGCGCCTCTTCGGTCTTGGCGGCGGCTTCGCTTTCTGCCTGCGCAGCTTCGACCTTGTCTTCAGTGCTGGCGTCAGGCTGGTTCGCATCGGCCCTTTCGTCGGCCGCATCTTTCGCCGCATCGCCAGCATCTTCTACTTTATCGGCGGCCGTATCGGCGGCGTCTACTGCTCTGTCGCCAGACTGCTCGGCCGGACCGTCCTTGTTACAAGCGGCAAGACCTAAGGCAAATACGGCGGCGCTCAGCAATATAAGGATTTTCCTTATCATGTTCATACTCCTTCAGATTGATCAATTAGGTATTTAGGTAACTGCTTTTCTACAGCGCTAAATTAGCACGTTAGCGTATCAGGATCAAGCCTGCAAACAGGCGGGCGACGATGCTCAGGAAGCCAAGCGCGATGTGACCGCGGTACTCGCCCGCTGTGCCGGTTGTTCGTACAGATAATCCCGGGTTAAGGGTAGGGCATCCAGGCGATGGGCGAGCTGAATCTGGAAGACCACGAGGTCGCGCCAGCGGAAGCTGGCCTCGCAGGAAGCCAGGTAAAATTCCCACATACGGCAGAATCGCTCGCCCATGCGTGCAGCCACTTCGTCGCGATGCTGTTGAAAACGCTGGTACCAAGCCTCCAGGGTCAAGGCATAATGAAGCCGTAACACCTCCACATCGCAACTGATGAGGCCGCTCTTCTCAATGGCGCCGGTCACTTCGGATAAAGCCGGATTATAGCCGCCGGGGAAGATATATTTTTGGATCCACGGATTGGTGTCGCCGGGCGGGCTGACGCGGCCTATGGTATGCAAGAGGGCGGCGCCATCCGGGCGCAGCAGATGCCGTAGCTTGGTAAAGTAGCAGTCGTAATGTGCGGCGCCGACATGCTCGAACATGCCGACGCTGACAATGCGGTCATAGCTGCCGGTGTGTTCGCGATAATCCTGCAGGCGAAACTCCACAAGATTTTGCAGGCCGCGCTCCGCAGCCCGATGGGTCGCCACACGCAATTGCTCGCGCGACAACGTCAGGCCCGTAACTCTCACCCTGGCGTGCTCGGCCAGGAACAGAGCGAGCCCGCCCCAACCGCAGCCGATATCCAGCACGTGCTGTCCCGGGCTGAGCATGAGTTTATTCATGATGTGGCGGCATTTGGCGCGCTGCGCCTCATCGAGGCTAATATTGGGGGCGTAGAAATAGGCGCAGGAATACTGCATATCCTGGTCGAGAAAGCGGCGAAACACCCACTCATCAAGATCGTAATGATGAGCCACGTTGCGGTAACTGCGCATGATGCCATTGCCGTGGTGAGCGATGTTTTTTAAGAGCTTGGCCAGAATGCCGCGCGCTTGGGCGGGGGAGTCGGAGAAATTGGCCATCAGCACTTCGAGCAAGGCCGCTAGCCTACCTTGGGGGACATCCCACTCGCCGTTCATATAGGTCTCGCCCAGCATCATCTCGGGATCGCGCGCGATGCGCCTCAGCGTGGCCGGGCTGTGTACTATCCATTCAGCATAGGGCGGGCCATTGCCGAAGGTCTCTACGCGCCCGGGCGGGAGGTGCAACGTGAGCTGCCCGTGCCTGAGCTTTTTTTCGAGAGTAACTATATTATCGTTCATGCGGGCGGTACCTTCCGTGTGATTAGCGCGCAGCCATCTCCTGTGACCTTAAACCAATAATATTAGTAGCCAGTCCCGAGTTCAAGCCTTATCGGTGCAACGCCCGATTGCGGCCGTACAGCCAAAAAATTAGCTAGCCGGGCGCGCCCGGCCGTGCCGTTGGCAGTTTCCCCACCTTCGCCGGGACTCGCGGCTGAACATCAT
>JBDSTW010000053.1:0-2973 GCA_039928055.1 Gammaproteobacteria bacterium
AACATCTGCATGAGCAGGCCCTGTTGTTCGGGCGCGCGCGCATCAATCTTGACGCCGTTATTCAGCAGGTCGCCGATCAAACCGGGATCGCCGGGGCTGTAAGTGGAAAAACGCTCGCCACCTTGCATGATGCCATTTATGGTGCGGTCTTCGATGCTGACCTTTTGCACCTTCCCCTCTTTGACATCAGCAATGAATTGCGAATATTCAAGTGGTTGCGCCGGTGTCTGGCGCGGGCCGAAATTATTAAACACTGACATCAGTACGATGGCTATAACCACCCATAAGATCAGGTTCTTGGCAATGTCATTCATGGTGCATCCTCGGCCTTACTCTAATAAACTTAGTTTAACATAATTGGAATACGTCTTAAATTAGACGCTATCCGCCGATATAGTTTCATACCGACTCTCTTAAACCTTGCTCGAACTCGGCGAAATTAACCGTGTGACTATTCCCGGCGAAAATTCCTTGCCAGTAAATAGACCTCGCGGGCGCGGGCGCGTGACGCCTTGGGCTTACGCACCAGCACCTGCTTGAACGAGACGCGCAGCTCTTTGTATAGTTCGTCAAATCCCTCGCCCTGAAAGACCTTTATCAGCACATCACCGCCCGGTGCGAGCACCTTGCGCGCCAGATCCAACGCTAGCTCAGCGAGATACATCGCGCGCGGCTGATCCACGGAATTGATACCCGTGATATTGGGGGCCATATCCGACATTACAAGCCCTACCTTGGCCGCACCGACCCTTTCCAGCAGAATATTGAGCACTTGCTGATCGGTGAAATCGCCCTGGATAAACTCCACGCCCTTTAGCGCGTCCATGGGGAGGATGTCGAGGGCGATTACCGTGCCCTTTTCGCCCACGATCTGGGCCGCCAATTGCGACCACCCGCCGGGGGCCGCACCGAGATCCACGGTGGTCATGCCGGCCTGGAGGATGCGATCGCTTTGATGAATCTCCAGCAATTTGTACACTGCGCGCGAGCGGTAGCCCTGTTGCTGGGCCTTTTTGACGTATTCGTCGTCGAAGTGTTCCTTTAACCAGCGACTGCTGCTTTTACTGCGCGCCATGATCCCGCTCCGGCTTGTGCCGATGCATGAAGCCTAGTGATCGCTGTCGTGCTTGAGCCCGCAGGCAACAAGGGCAAGCCCGAGCAGGCTGGTGATAAGGAATAATAATGAGGATACACCGTGCAGCATGCCAAAGCGCGCGGCGGCAGCGCTGCCCTCGATGAAGCCCTCGGGCGTTGCGGCCTTGAGCGTATGGATCAACGGCTGCAAGACAAACTCGCCGACGCCGACGAGCAACAGCATCGCCAACAATACCCAGAGTTGCCAGGTTCTCGCCCAGGTGCGCCCGGCCTGATACATCACCGCGAGCAGCAAGAGTATGCCGCAGGCCAGCCCGAGATAATTCATGGCGCTGAATACGCGCCCGGCGATCTCACCGGCGAGGCGGCGGTCATCGACTGCGTGGAACAAAACAGGCGCGACCAGATAGCCGGTCGTCCACAAGCCGCCCACCCACAGCGTCAGGAGAATGCGCTGCCCCACGCCGGTCTTGCTAAACATAGCGGATGCCGACAATCTCATACCCCTTAACCCCGCCGGGCGCCTGCACGGAGATAATGTCACCCTCCTCCTTGCCGATCAGCGCGCGCGCGATGGGCGAGCTGATCGAAATCAGGCCGATCTTGATATCCGCCTCATCGTCGCCGACGATCTGGTAGGTCACCTCGACCCCGGTCTCTTCACTCACCAGATCCACGGTGGCGCCGAATACCACGCGGCCGTTCGCATTGACGGTGCTGACGTCGATGATCTGCGCGTTCGATAGTTTGCCCTCAATCTCGGCAATGCGTCCCTCGGTAAAACTTTGCTGCTCCTTGGCGGCATGGTATTCGGCATTTTCCTTCAGATCGCCGTGGCCGCGCGCCTCGGAGATCGCGGCGATGATGCGCGGGCGCGCCACCGATTTAAGCTCCTGCAGTTCGGCGCGCAATTTTTCCACCCCTTTAATCGTCAACGGTACCTTGCTCATGCTTCCAACTCCCGATGTAAATCCTGCAGGCAATTCACATCACATGCATCCAATTGTTTAAGCGCAAGGCAGATGGCCTTGGCGCCGGCCAGCGTCGTCGTGTAACTCACCTTATGCTGTAATGCGGCACGCCGAATGGCGTAAGAATCGGTAATAGCCTGCCTGCTTTCGACGGTATTTACAATCAGGCTGATCTCGTCATTTTTAATCATATCGACAATATGCGGGCGCCCTTCGGTGACTTTATTCACCGGGCTGTGCGCAAGCCCTTCCGCCGCCAGGATTTTCGCCGTGCCGCGCGTCGCGAAGACCTTAAACCCCTGCGCAATGAGGGCGCGCGCCACATCGGCAACATGAAGTTTGTCGGTATCACGCACGCTGACAAATGCATTGCCGCCGCGCGGCAGACTGGCTCCTGCGGCCCGTTGCGACTTCGCAAAGGCTTCGCCGAAGCTGCGCCCTACGCCCATCACTTCGCCGGTGGATTTCATCTCCGGCCCCAGCAGGGTGTCCACGCCGGGAAATTTGATAAACGGGAACACGGCTTCCTTAACGGAAAAATATGCGGGAATAATCTCTTTCAACATACCTTGTTCGGCAAGGCTCTTGCCGATCATGCAGCGCGCGGCAATCTTGGCCAGTGAACGGCCGGTAGCCTTGGACACGAACGGTACGGTGCGCGAGGCGCGCGGATTCACCTCCAGTACGTAGATCTGCTCGCCTTGAATGGCGAATTGCGTATTCATCAAGCCGACTACGCGCAACTCGTGGGCCATTAATGTGATCTGTGCGCGCAATTGGTCCTGAATCTCCGCGCTCAAACTGAAGGCCGGCAGCGAGCAGGCGGAATCGCCCGAGTGCACACCGGCCTGCTCGATGTGTTCCATGATGCCGCCGATGAGCACGTCCTTACCGTCGCAAATAGCGT
>JBDSTW010000054.1:0-7626 GCA_039928055.1 Gammaproteobacteria bacterium
ACGATGTCGCCAGCATGGCCAGCAACGCCAAGGCAATGGCTAAAAAAATGAACGGTAATTCTTTGTTCGTGGACCGCCGCTATAAAAAATCGCCGGATTATCCGTAAGCAGCGTCCGCCAAATAGCCACTGATACTAATTGGGGCGATTAGCTCACACTACCTTCACACGGTAGGGGTCGCTGGTTCAATCTCAGCATCGCTTGCCATTTTCCCCTTAAAGCGGTGTTCGAGATTCGCTGTGCTCGATGCCGCTCTGTGCCTGCTGCCACTGCGGAAGCAGGAGCGCGATCTCGTCACCTGGTAAGGGCCGGCTGAAGAAATAGCCCTGCGCGAAATCGCAGCCCTGCGCACGCAGGAACTCCAGCTGCTCACGGGTCTCGACGCCCTCGGCGACCACATGGATGCCCAGATTGTGCGCCAAGGTGATGGTGGCGCGGACAATCGCCGCATCATCCGCGTCGCTGGTGATGTCGCGCACAAATGTCTGGTCGATCTTCAGGGTGTCGATGGGAAACCGCTTCAGGTAGCTCAACGAAGAATAGCCGGTGCCGAAATCATCAATGGCGAGACGCACGCCCATCGTGCTTATTGCCTGCAATACCTCAACAGCCGAGACCGCATTTTTCATGATAATGCTTTCGGTGATTTCGAACTCCAGGAACTCCGGATCCATCCGGACATCCTGCATAACGCGGCGAATCATCTTAATCAGATCACCGCTGTTAAACTGCCGTCCGGAGATGTTTACAGCCACGCGCAACGGCGGCAGCCCCGCCGCGCGCCAGGCATGGTGTTGTGCGCACGCGGTGCGCAGCACCCACTCGCCCACCGGGACAATCAGGCCGGTTTCCTCCAGCAGTGGAATGAACTCCAGCGGCGGGACCAGTCCCGCCCCGGGGCGCTGCCAGCGAATCAGCACCTCAAAGCCGACGAGGCTTCCGTCGTTCAGATCAAATTGGGGCTGATAGTGCAATACGAATTCCTGTCGTTCCAGGGCACGCCGCAGGCTGGTTTCCAGATCAAGCCGCTGCAGTGAGTGGGCATTTATGTCCGCCTGGTAGAACTGGTAGGTGTTACCGCCCTGTTGCTTCGCGCGGTACATGGCGCTGTCGGCGTTCTTCAGCAAGGTCTGGGTATCGGCGCCGTCGTTCGGATAAAAGCCGATGCCGATGCTGGCGGTGATGAAAAATTCATGGCCGTCAATCGTAAATGGCGGCGTCAGAGCCCCCAGGAATTTGTCGGCGATGGGGGCGACGTCATTGCGTGACGCAATATCATCAAGGAGAGCGGCGAATTCGTCTCCGCCGAAACGCGCGACGGTATCCCCCTCGCGCACACACAGGAGCAGGCGTGCGGCTATCGCCTGGAGCAGACGATCTCCGGCCTCGTGGCCCAGGGTGTCGTTGATGAGCTTGAAGCGGTCCAGATCGAGAAACAGCACGGCGACCACGCGCTTGCGCCATTGAGCGCGGCTCAGCGCCTGCTTGAGGCGTTCCACGAACAGCATCCGGTTCGGCATATCCGTCAGGACGTCATGGTGCGCGAGATGGTGCAGACGTTCCTGCGTCTGCATGCGCTCGGTGATGTCGTGCACGATCGCGACAAACAGGCCGCTTCCGTCGCTCTGTGTTACCAGTTGCAAGAAAACAGCGACCGGGAAATCGGTGTCGTCTTTACGCCGGTGCACCGTATCAAAGCGAAGCGATGACTGTTCACCCGAGAGCAGGGACGCTATGAGCTGCCGAAATTTTGGCTCGGGTATAAGGGGTTTGATCTGGTAGGGCGTCATCCCAAGAATCTCTTCCCGGCTATAACCCGTGCTCAGTACCGCCCCCTCATTCACGTAAACAAAGCGAAGGGACTCCGGCTCAAACATAAAAATCATGTCCAGCGTGTTGTCCAGGACATTCTTGAAGCGGAGAATCTCCGCCTCGGCCCGCTTGCGCGCGGTGATGTCGCGGGCAGCGGCGAAAACACCTATAACGTTACCGCTCACGTCCTTGTAGACCGACGCGTTGTAGAGCACGTCGGTGAGACGTCCGTCCTGGTGACGGATAGTGAGCGGGTAGTCGGTCACGAAGCCATTGGCGAAGACCTGCCGGTAGCCCTCGCGCGCCTTCTCGGACTCGGTGAAGTAGTTGGAGAAGTCCGTGCCAATCAACTTCTGCCGCGCCACGCCGGTGACCTTGATCGACCCTTCGTTGACGTCCGTGATCTTGCCTTCGGCGCTGATCGTGACCAGCGGGTCGAGGCTGGCCTCGATGAGACTGCGGGCGTACTCGGAGGCCCGCTTGCGCTCGGTGATGTCGCGGATGCTGCCGATGAACTGGCGACGCCCCTCCAGGGAAAACTCCGAAACTCGCAGGTCCATCGGGAAAACGCTGCCGTCGCTGCGCCGTCCCGTCACCTCGCGTCCGCTTCCGATGATCTTCGCCTGATCGGTACGAAGATAGCGTGCTAGGTAGCCATCGTGCTCGCTGTGGTAAGGCTCCGGCATCAGCATGGAGATATTCTTGTCGATCACTTCTTCGCTGCGGTAGCCGAACAGGCGCTCGGCAGCCGGGTTGATCAGTTCAATGATGCCGCTATCGGAGATGGTAATAATGCCTTCATCCATATTGTCCAGCAGCGCCCGTGCGCGACGTTCGCTGTCGCCCAAACTTGCGCTCATCTCGTGGGCTTGCGCTTCCGAGCGAACCAGCCTGACCACCAGCGGGGTGAGTCGCCAACGCAGCAACAGCAGCGCGACGACAAGCACGCCAGCCAGAAGCGAAATCAGATAACGCAACTGCATCCACACGGGCGCATACAATTCGGCGCTATCCATTTTCAGTACCATCGCCAGCCCAAGGTCGCCAACCGGCGCGTAAGCCGCCACCACCTCCTGGTGGCGGTAATCCTTGGCGATAGTGAATCCGGCGGCGCCCTCCAACGCGTAAGCCATCGGCAACCGCACACCGTCAGGTGACCTTTGAGGTGCTGTGAAAATTTTTGGGTTGAGCACCGTTGGAAAGCACTGGAATTTGAGGCCGAAGGGCGCGCACAGCACCAGCTCTCCCGTTTTGCCCAGACGGTTGGCCTCCTTGAACGCACCCGTGGTGGCAGGCAGCGGCGTCTCCGTCATTACCTTGCCAATAACGCGTCCCTCCTGTTGCAGGTCTACCACGGCATGCAACAACACTTGCCCATCCCACATTAATTGCACACGCCCCGGCAAATTAAGTGGCACCGCCAGTTCGGGCTGCTGCGTAAAAACACCGGCACGTGCCAGCTCTTGCCCGTTCTTGTCATACAACGCAAGGGCCGAGAGTCCGCTCTGGAGAAAGGGGTGAGCGATGACCATGTTGATCTCGTCCCGGACAGTGCCCAGGACCGCTCCCGTGTTCGCCTGTTCAAGCAGCATAATCAGATGAGGGCGATTGGCAATGGCCATCGTTCTGTCAAAACCTGCTCCAATTTCAGTCTCGATTAGTTGTACGCGACTTTGCAGGGACAACTGGAGGCTTTTACTCAAAAGCTCCTCGGCATGACGCTGCATGACAATAAAGACGGTTACGCCCACCAGCAGGGTAACGATAACCAGAATTGTTCCGGCGACCAAAACAATTCGCGGCCGACGAATTTTTTGATGTGGCATGGCGGATTTAAATTCGAAGTGCAGCAATGGATGGCGACTTGGTATGGCACACCTGGTCCGTGAGATTCGAAGTCACCATGTACGCGTTGCCCGTCAGATACTTCCAGGTACCCGATACGCCTTTGGCCACAGCGCCGCCCACCCAGCATTAAACCAACAGTGAGGCTCACGACGTCTTTTCTTCATTGCGTCCCCCGGCGTAGCTAATATCGGCCATTTATTTAGTTGAGAAATAACCGAGTAATAAGGGTAATTTCGAGTGTAGAGGACTCAACTTGCAACCGCAAGATGCCGCATTATTCTCCGTAGAAATCCGACAGTCTGTCCTCCTGACGACTTGGCGCGGCACCAATCCGGCTGCCCGCAAAAATGTTATTCCCGAAAAAAGTTTCAAAAGCCATCAGAAACTACTTGACTTATTCGACAAAATAGGAAAGGTAATCTACAGTACTCGACGCCGCCCGGAGCTTGCAGGACCTAAGCCCCTTGGAAAGTGTGGGCCTGCACAAACTCAAGGGTAATCGCGCCGGACAGTGGGCGATGACCGTCAATGACAGATGGCGAATTTGCTTCCGATTCAAAGACGGGGAGGCCTACGCTGTAGAGATAACCGATTACCACAGAGGGTAACTGACATGATTCCAATCCATCCTGGCCGAATCCTCAAACGCGAGCTTGCCGCACGCGGCCTTTCCGCCAACCGGCTTGCCCTTGGGCTGCGTGTGCCATCGGGCCGGATTACTGATATCTTGAACGGCAAGCACGGCATCACGCCCGAAACCGCCTTGCGGCTCGCGCGCGCCTTTGGGACAAGCGCTGACTTCTGGATGAATCTGCAAACTCGTTACGACCTGACTATTGCCAAGCAGTCCATTGGCGCCAAGGTGGTGGCGGAAGTTCAACAGGTGGACGCCGTCACTCAAATCGGAAAGCGGCGCAAGGCGGCTTAACCATGACGGATCGGCGACAGAAGCTCGGAAGATTGTGGCTATGCCGCGCGGCGTAGCGGATATTTTTGTATCAGCACATCGGCCGGAATATTCAACCCTTCCGCCAGGCGGCGCACCATCTCCAGAGTAAGCGGGCGTGTGCAGTTCAATATCTCCGCAACCCGACCACGGCTGCCGATGTAGGGTTCCAAGTCTTTGCGGGTCAGTCCCCGCGTTTCAATCACATGATACAGAAAGTCAATCGGATCAGGGTCTGAGATGGGGTAGTGCTTGGCCTCGTAATCGGCAATAAGCAGCGTCAGCACTTCCAGCCGGTCGGCTTGGAGAGTGCCGGGCTTTGCCGTCCACAGCGCTTCGGCCTCTTCGAGAGCGGCCTTATAATCACGTTTGCTCTTAATCAGTTTCAGTTCCATTTTGCGCCTCGCTAAATCGTGTTCGCATCTATCCTTGCATACTGCTGGTGTGTGCCGACAAAGCGGATAAACATCAGGCCACGGTTGTAATGCACGGCCACCACCAACCGGTAATCATTGCCCTTGATGTTGAATACCACGCGGTTACCGGCCAGGAAGCTTGCATTACGATAGGCGGCCTTAATATCAGACGGACTTTTCCAAGTGGCACGACTCGCGTCAGCATACCAGCTACGTAAAGGGATTTCCGCCTGCGGGTGCCTTTCCCAAAATTCGCGCAACCTCGACAAGGCAATAATCCGCATAGGCTAATTTACCATGATCCCGTCATGGGAGCAACACGCCTGACTATTGCTCTTGTATTGATTGGGTTGTACCACCCTCAAAATTAGCTTCGGCCCGGTTATGATCCTGGCCGGGTTGCTGCTCTAGAGCATTGTGGCTATGATCGGATTCAAAGCCAAGGCAGGCTGAGTGACGTGAGAGGTATGACATATGGCCCTCGGCCGACGGTCAGGATGCGCATGGACTTTTTAATAAGCTAATATAAAAAATAGTTCTTGAATTTAATTCATTTGAATTACCATCGTATATCTCAGGTGGATACATTATTATAAAAAGTTAATTTATAATTAGAGCACATCACGAATAGCGCTGTGACTACTTACCGATGAAGAAACAATGACAGTTCTCATTCCGAATCTTGCTATTGCCGGTTATAGAAGCTTCGGCAAGGTACCGCAATACTTCGATCACTTTACGAAGATAAACCTTCTGATTGGCCGAAACAACGCGGGAAAATAAAATGTTGTTCGCTTCCTCAGTGAGGTTTATCCGCAAGCTGTCAGGAGCGATCAATTTAGGCTGGAAGCGCTAGACCGGCATCTTCCGAGCAAGCCTCCACTTCTTATCGGCATAGGGGAGGCGCTAGCGAAGCCGGGATCTTCCGGCACCTACCACCCATTAATAGAAGGTATCCAGGATTCGTATCGGCGCCAGGTCGCAGCCGGAGCGTTAGAAAAAATATTCAACGAGAAAGGACGCCTTGACGGCAAGAACATTTGCTGGACACTGTTCGTGTTACCTGACCGTACCGTTAGCCAAGATTCCTGGGCAAAAGCCATCAAGGTTTTGAGCGACGAAGAGGTCAGAATCGTATGGAGCCATCTCACCAATATGAGTGGAGGAAGCCGCAGTCAAAGTTGGGAGCCTGAAGTACTCAAACGTATCCCTAAAGCGCTACCCACAATCAATGTTCAAGTTATCCCGGCGATACGTCAAATTGGGATAAAGGATTCGACGTCTGATGCATTCGATGGCAATGGCATTATTGAGCGACTCGCAAAGTTGCAAAATCCAGATGCTCAGAATCAATCAAATCGCAAGCATTTCACCGATATAACGAGGTTTTTGACTGTTGTCATCGACAATCCGGAAGCAACCATCGAGATACCATATGAAAGAGATACTATACTTGTCCACATGGACGGCAAGGTTCTGCCAATTGAATCGCTTGGTTCTGGCATCCACGAAGTCATAATTTTGGCGGCAGCTGCTACTGTTCTTTCAAATCATGTGGTGTGCATCGAGGAACCAGAGTTACACCTCAATCCTATTCTCCAAAGAAAGTTAATTCGATACTTGTCAGAATATACTAACAATCAATATTTCATTAGCACGCATTCGGCTGCACTCATGGATAATGCGGATGTGGAAATATATCACGTCAAACTGGAAAACTATGCCTCAGTGGTTGAGCGTGTTACTTCCGATAGCCACAGATCACTCGTGTGTGAGGATCTGGGGTATCACCCTTCCGACTTGCTCCAAGCCAACTGCGTCATATGGGTTGAAGGCCCGTCTGATCGGATCTACCTTAACTACTGGCTTTGTGCTTTAGATGCTGACATGGTCGAAGGCATTCACTATAGCATCATGTTCTACGGTGGTAGGCTGGCATCCCATCTAACTAATGAAGACCACTCTACTGACATTGATGATTTTATTTCTTTGCGGCGGTTAAACCGCCGTGGGGTAATTATTCTGGATAGCGATCGTAATAAATCACGCGTTAAAATAAATAAGACTAAACGGCGACTTCAAAAGGAGTTTGACTGTGGGCCTGGTCATGCTTGGGTCACCGATGGACGTGAAATTGAAAACTATTTACATCCGGAGACAATAAGAAGTGCGATAGCAAAGCTCTGTCCAAACGCCACCCTCCGAACTAACCTTGGACGATATGACAACTGCCTCAAGCTTAAGAGTAAGAAGGGGCGGGATAGCCAAGCGCCGAAAGTTGAGGTTGCTAAGTACATAGTTAACGAATACGAGCCGGATTTCTCAATTCTTGATCTGAAGCAGCGCATCACTAAGTTGCTTGCATTTGTGCGGGAATCGAATCCACAGATTCAGCGTTAGCACCACGGTAGGACGCACTCAGGTAGCTTGTAGGTCTTACACACTCTGCCCCGCAACCCAGCCTGATGACCATGCCCACTGGAAGTTGTAGCCGCCGAGCCAGCCGGTGACGTCAACCACTTCGCCGATGAAGTAGAGGCCCGGCGCTGACTTCACTTCCATGGTTTTTGACGAGAGTTCGTTGGTATCCACGCCGCCCAGGGT
>JBDSTW010000055.1:0-4728 GCA_039928055.1 Gammaproteobacteria bacterium
ACTAAGTAAAAAATACAGGTAGACTTTAGACAAAGTCTAAGTTTGTGGGCTTGGCCGCCTTGGCGGGCAGTTTTTATTAACCCAACTTTTGAATAAATGAGGATGTTTTTATGGCACTTAAAGGTAGCAAAACACACGAGAATCTGAAGTATGCCTTCGCGGGAGAATCCCAGGCTAACCGTCGTTACCTGTATTTCGCAGCCAAGGCCGATGTCGAAGGCTATAATGATGTGTCCGCCGTATTCCGCTCAACCGCCGAGGGCGAGACCGGCCATGCGCACGGTCACCTGGAATATATGGAGGCCTGCGGCGACCCGGCGACCGATCTGCCGATCGGCTCGACAGCCGACAACCTGAAGGCCGCGATTGCCGGTGAAACTCACGAATATACCGACATGTATCCCGGCATGGTAAAGGCCGCTCGCGAAGAAGGTTTCGACGAAATAGCCGACTGGTTTGAAACCTTGGCCAAGGCCGAGCGCTCCCACGCGAACCGCTTTCAAAAGGCCCTCGACAGCCTGGGTTAATTCGAGTCGATCGTTGTAATCGGAGGGCTGGGGGCAGATTTTCTGTCCCCAGCCCTTCAAACTTAGCTGCGCGGCAAGGAAGCCCTCGTCAGTAGCGTTAAATCTCTTACCTTTTTTCTGAGATACCGGCATGACAGCACTTACCGAAGGCAAGCGCGAAGGCAGCCTTGATGCGCCTACCCGCCACCCCCTGGACTGGAAAAATCCGGATTTCTATAACGGGGAATCCCTGTTCAAGGAAATGGAGCGGGTGTTCGATATCTGCCACGGGTGTCGCCGCTGCTTCAATCTCTGCAACTCGTTCCCGACCTTATTTGACGCCATTGACGCATCGCCAACCCTGGAATTGGATGGCGTGGACAAGAAGGTGTATTGGGAGGTCGTGGACAATTGCTATCTGTGCGATATGTGCTTCATGACCAAGTGTCCGTATGTGCCGCCGCATCCGTTCAACCTCGATTTCCCCCACCTCATGCTGCGCGGCAAGGCAGTGAAATTCCGCCAGGGCGAGGTCAAGATACGCGATAAAATCCTCACCAGCACCGATGCCGTGGGCAAGCTTGCCGGAATTCCGGTGGTGGTGCAGGTCGTCAATGCGGCCAATAAAAACCCGGCGGTGCGCAAAGTGCTGGACAAGGTCTTGGGCGTACACCCGGATGCGCTGTTGCCCGAGTATCACAGTGACACGCTGCGCAAACGCGAGTCTGCGCGTATACGAGCCAATGGCGCAGTTCGGGCGGAGCCTACGCCGCACACCCAGGGCAAGGTCGCGCTGTTTGCCACCTGCTACGGTAATTACAATGAGCCGCAGCTCGGCGAGGATTTGATTGCCATCTTCGAGCACAACGGTATACCCGTGCGCCTGGCCGAGCAGGAGCAGTGCTGCGGCATGCCCAAGCTCGAGCTTGGTGATCTCGCAGCCGCAGAGCGCGCCAAGGAGGCCAATATCCCGGTACTGGCCAGGCTCGTCGATGCGGGTTGGGATATTATCGCGCCGGTACCGTCCTGCGTGCTGATGTTCAAACAGGAATTGCCGATGATTTTTCCGGATGACCCTGAGGTGATCAAGGTGCGCGACGCGATATTTGACCCGTTTGAATATCTGCAACTGCGCCACCGTGACGGCAAACTCAAGCTGGATTTCAAGCAGCCGCTGGGCAAGGTGTCTTACCATGTCGCCTGCCATCAGCGCGTGCAGAACATAGGCATGAAAACACGCGAGATTCTGGAACTGGTGCCCGCTACCCAGGTTGAACCGATCGAACGCTGCTCGGGCCATGACGGAACTTACGCGGTCAAGAGCGAGTTTCACGAGATATCGATGAAGATCGGCAAGCCGGTGGTCGAACGCATCAAAAAGGCCGCGCCCGATTATTACACCAGCGATTGCCCGATCGCCGGCCATCACCTCGAAAACGGCCTGGCCGACGGTACGAAACCCACACACCCGCTGACGCTGTTGCGCATCGCCTACAGTATTTAATTTCAATCACAAGGAATGCCGATGGCACACGAGGGTTATCACGAGCCGCTGGAACAACTGAGCGATACCACGCGCGATATGCACCGCGCGATTAGCTCGCTAATGGAAGAGCTGGAGGCGGTCGATTGGTACGCGCAACGCGTGGATGCCTGCAAGGACGACGAACTGCGCGCCATCCTGGTCCATAATATGAATGAAGAGAAGGAGCACGCGGCGATGGTGCTCGAGTGGCTGCGCCGCCGCGATCCGATTTTCAATAAACATCTGCGCGATTACCTGTTTACCGATAAATCGATTGTTGCTCTGGAAAATGAGCATAAAGATTGATCGCGGGCGAGAATAATTAAAGAAGAGGTTGGTAGAATGGAAAAGCTGAGTCACGATATGCTGTATTCCCTCGAGCAGTACGCGCGTATGCGCCCCGACTTCCGCGTGAAGATCATGGAGCATAAAAAACTTCGCCAGCTTGCGCTGGGCCCCCATGCGATCCTGCACTTCGAAGACCGCCTCACCATGCACTATCAAATTCAAGAGATCCTGCGCGCCGAGCGCATCTTCGAGCCTGAGGAAATCAGTGCGGAAATCGCCGCGTATAATCCGTTGATCCCGGATGGCAGTAACTGGAAGGCGACCTTCATGCTCGAGTACGATGATGTCGAGGAGCGTAAAGTGGCCTTGTCAAAAATGGTCAATATTGAAGATCGCCTGTGGGTCAAGATAGATGGTTTTGAGCACGTGTGGGGCATTGCGGATGAGGATCTGGAACGCTCCAACGACAAGAAGACGTCATCGGTGCATTTTTTGCGCTTTGAATTAACGCCGGAGATGGCCGCCGCCGCCAAGGCCGGCACGGCTATCGGTGTCGGTGTCGAGCATCCGGCCTATTGTTATCAAGTCGATCCCATCCCGGACGGTGTGCGGAAGTCCTTGCTGGTTGACCTGGATTAATTAGGGAGCCGCTGAAATCAATTCGCTACTGAAAAATGTTTCGCTGGCCTTATGCGTACTGGTTGCGGAAACGACCATAGGGTCTGCCTTGGCCGCGCCGTATGAGTTTGAATTCACCGATCCCAAGCCGTGGGAGGAAACCGGCAAGACGCTGCCGGCCTATCCTCAGGATGCGGATTTATTGCCGCTGGATATTCGGGCGCCGGGTTCAAGCTTCAAGTTTTTTATCGACAGCAAATCCCTCCTCGTTACGGACGATAATATAGTTTCCTATACCTTGGTCATCAGTTCGGATTCCGGGGCCAAAAATGTAGTTCGCGAAGGCCTGCGCTGCGGATTTGACGAATATAAGCTGTACGCCTACGGCAACAGTGACGGCAGCTTTCAGGCGACCAAGGAGGCGGGCTGGAAAAGCATACCCAACAGGGGATTTAACACCTATCAAAAGGACCTGTTAGACTACATGTGCGATTCGAATATGCTGCCCCTGCAACCAAAACAGATTCTTAATCGCATCCGCTACCCGCAAACGATATCCCAACCACGCCGTTGATTATTCCCGGTTCGCATCAATCCCCTCCGGATATTGCTAAACCATGAGCCGCGCTTACGATGCCTCCGCCATCGAGGTCTTGACCGGCCTCGACCCGGTGCGCAGACGCCCGGGCATGTACACGGATACTTCGCGCCCCAACCACCTCGCCCAGGAGGTTATCGACAACAGCGTCGACGAGGCCATTGCCGGACATGCCGGCCGCATTGAAGTTACCCTGCATGAAGATGGTTCGCTAGAGGTGCGCGATGACGGCCGCGGTATGCCGGTGGACATTCATCCCGAGGAAGGTATCTCCGGGGTAGAGGTCATTCTCACGCGTCTGCACGCTGGCGGTAAATTCTCCAACAAGAGCTATCAATTTTCCGGCGGTTTGCACGGCGTCGGTATCTCCGTGGTGAATGCCCTGTCCACGCGGCTTGAGGTGTGGGTGCGGCGCGGTGGCAAGGAATACCACATGGCCTTTGCCTTGGGCGACAAGCTCGGCGAACTTCAGGTCGTGGGTACGGCGCCTAAACAAACGACCGGCACCACGATCCGCTTCTGGCCGGATGCAAAGTTCTTCGACTCCCCGAAATTTTCCCTGCCGCGGCTCAAGCATGTATTACGCGCCAAGGCGGTACTGTGCCCGGGCCTTTACGTTAAAATTACCGACGCGGCGAGCGGTGAGATAGAGGAGTGGCGCTATGAGGATGGCTTGAAGGCCTATCTCATAGATGAGCTTAACGGTGTGGCCACGCTGCCCGATGAGCCGTTTATCGGCAGCCTGCAAGGCAATAATGAGACCGCCGACTGGGCCGTCGCCTGGCTGCCCGAGGGCGGCGAGGTGGTCGCCGAAAGTTATGTCAACCTCATCCCGACGACCTTGGGCGGCACCCATGTCAATGGCTTACGTAGCGGCCTCACCGAGGCCATGCGCGAATTTTGCGAGTTCCGCAATCTATTGCCGCGCGGCGTCAAGCTCATCCCCGAGGATGTATGGGACAAGTGCAGCTATATCTTGTCGGTCAAGCTGCAAGACCCGCAGTTCTCCGGGCAGACCAAGGAGCGCCTATCGTCACGCGAGTGCGCGGTGTTTGTCTCGGGCGTCACCAAGGACGCCTTCAGCCTGTGGCTCAATCAGCATACCGACATGGGCGAGCGCCTCGCCGAATTGGCGATTAACAGTGCGCAGGGGCGCATGCGCGCCGCCAAAAATGTAGTGCGTAAAAAGATCA